>CALXNI010000071.1 GCA_944389715.1 uncultured Clostridia bacterium
CTGGGCGACCCTTAAATATTGATATGCGGGTCGCCGTGGGCGGCGACCCCTACAACGTTTGCAATTATTTTGTTTTGGGCGGACACAAGGCCCGCCCCTACAACGTTTGCAATAAATTTCGTATTTTCCGGACGGCAGATTGCCGTCCCTACATTTTTAAATTCTAATCTCCAATCTCCAACCTCTAATCTCTAAAAAACAAACTACAATTTATCTAACTATTTTATTTACAGAGCGATTTATTTAGTATATAATGCTACTAAAATAAAAAAGAGGTGATTTTTTATGCCAACTTTTGAGAACTTAAAAAAAACTGATAAAGAAGTGTATGATGCAATAGAGAAAGAATTGCAAAGAGAACGTAATAAAATAGAATTAATTGCATCTGAAAACTTTGTAAGCAATAGTGTAATGGAAGCTAATCGGAAGTTATATGACAAATAAATACGCAGAAGGTTATCCAAAGCATAGATACTATGGAGGATGTGAATGTGTAGATATAGTAGAAGAATTAGCAATAGAAAGAGCAAAAAAACTTTTTGGAGCAGAACATGCAAATGTTCAGTCTCACTCAGGAGCTCAAGCAAATATGGCAGTGTATTTTGCTGTTTTACAGCCAGGAGATAAAGTATTAGGAATGAATTTATCACATGGAGGACATTTAACACATGGTAGTAAAGTAAATTCATCAGGTAAATTATATGACTTTATTCCATATGGAATAGATAGTAAAACAGGTAAAATAAATTACGAAGAGCTAGAAAAACTTGCTTTAGAGAATAAACCAAAGTTGATCTTAGCAGGAGCAAGCGCATATCCGAGAGAAATAAATTTTAAAAGAATTAGAGAAATTGCAGATAAATCAGAAAGCTTATTCATGGTAGATATGGCACATATTGCAGGATTAGTTGCAGCAGGTTTGCACCAAAATCCTGTAGAATATGCAGATATAGTTACAACTACCACACATAAAACACTAAGAGGGCCAAGAGGAGGCCTAATACTTTGCAAAGAAGAATATGCAAAGGCTATAGATAAAGCAGTATTTCCAGGAACACAAGGAGGACCACTAATGCATGTAATTGCTGCAAAGGCAGTGTGCTTTGGAGAAGCTTTAAAACCAGAGTTTAAAGAATATCAAAAACAAATAGTAAAAAATGCTAAGGTATTGTCAGAAGAATTATTAAAATACAATTTTAACTTAGTATCTGGTGGAACAGATAATCATTTAATACTAATAGACTTAAGAAATAAAAACATAACAGGAAAAGAACTAGAAGAAAGATTAGATGATGTAGGAATTACAGTAAATAAAAATTCAGTACCATTTGATACAGAAAAACCTACAATAACAAGTGGAATAAGAATTGGAACACCAGCAGTAACAACAAGAGGATTAAAAGAAGGAGAAATGGAAAAAATAGCTAAACTAATAAATATGACAGTAGAGAATTACGAAGATAAAAAAGAAGAAATAAGGAACGAAGTAGCTAAAATTTGTGCAGAATATCCATTGTATGAATGAGATCGTGTGGACGTGAGGCCATAAAATTTCATAGATATGAAATTTTTGCCTCCTTCCTAGCGATTAGTGAAGGGAAATATATCAATAATTAAAACCAGAAAGGAAAAGACACATGAGTGATAAATTAGTAATAGTCGAATCTCCGGCAAAAGCAAATACAATAAAAAAATTCTTAGGAGGTAGTACAAAAGTAGTTGCCTCAATGGGACATATAAGAGATTTACCAAAATCAAAGTTGGGAATAGATACAAAAACATTTGAACCTCAATATATAAATATAAGAGGAAAGGGAGATTTAATAAAAAGTCTTAAAAAAGAAGCAAAAGCTGCAAAAAAAGTATATATTGCAACTGACCCTGACCGTGAAGGAGAAGCAATAGCATGGCATTTATCAAATATATTAGATGTAGATAAATCTAAAATGTGCAGAGTAACATTTAACGAGATAACAAAAGATGCTGTAAAAAAAGCCATCCAAAATCCAAGAGATATAGATATGGATTTAACAGATGCACAACAAGCAAGACGTGTATTAGACAGAATAGTTGGATATAAAATAAGCCCTGTTTTATGGAAAAAAGTACAAAAAGGTTTATCAGCAGGTAGAGTTCAATCAGTAGCTGTAAAACTTATTGTAGATAGAGAAGAAGAAATAGAAAAATTTGTACCAGAAGAATACTGGAATATTTATGCTACATTAAGCACTAAAAAACCTAAAAAAAGTTTTGAAGCTAAATTTTATGGAAAAGATAATAAGAAATTAGAAATTCATACTAAAGAAGAAGTAGATAAAATCTTAAAGGATTTAGAGAATGCAAAATATATAGTAGATGAGGTAAAAAAAGGTGAAAAGAAGAGAACACCTGCCCCACCATTTACAACAAGTAAAATGCAACAAGAAGCATCACGAAAATTAAATTTTGCAATTAAAAAAACAATGCAAGTGGCACAGCGGTCTATATGAGGGAGTAAAAATTAATTCAAAAGGAACAGTAGGACTAATTACCTATATGAGAACAGATTCTACTAGAATATCAGAAGAAGCAAGAACTGCAGCAAAAGAATATATAGAAAATGTATATGGAAAAGAATATTATGAAAATAGATATTACAAAACAAAAGCAGATTCACAAGATGCACATGAGGCTATTAGGCCAACATATGTAGATTTAAATCCAGATGAAATAAAAGAATCTTTAACAAATGACCAATATAAGCTTTACAAGTTAATATATAATAGATTTATAGCAAGTCAAATGTCAGCAGCTATTTTTGATACTTTAGCAGTTAAAATTAATGCAAATGAATATAATTTTAGAGCAAATGGTCAGACAATTAAATTTAAAGGATTTATGACTTTATATGTAGAAACAGAAGATAATGAGAAAAAAGAAGAATTTTCAAAAATACCACCACTAGAGGAAAAACAAGAATTAAAAAAAGAGAAAATAGATTCAAAACAAAGTTTTACTGAGCCACCACCAAGATATACAGAAGCAAGTTTAGTAAAAGCATTAGAAGAAAAAGGAATAGGAAGACCAAGCACATATTCTCCAATAATAACGACTATTTTAGCAAGAAGATATGTAGAAAAAATTCAAAAACAACTTCATCCAACAGAACTTGGTCGAATAGTAAATAAACTATTAACAGAAAACTTTAGTGATGTAATAAATGTAGAATTTACTGCTCAAATGGAAGAAGAATTTGATAAAATTGCTGAGCGGAAAAGAAAATTGGAAAAAAGTAATAGCAGAATTTTATGGACCATTTGAAAAAGTAGTAGAAAAGGTAGATAAAGAATTAGAACATGTAAAATTAGAATATGAAGTGTCTGATGTACCATGTGAAAAGTGCGGGAGAATGATGGTAATAAAATATGGAAAATTTGGAAAGTTTTTAGCTTGCCCAGGTTATCCTGAATGCCAGAATGCAAAGCCATATATTGAAACAATTGATATACCATGTCCAAAATGCGGTGGAAAAGTACAAATAAGGAAAACAAAAAAGAGAAGAAACTATTATATATGTGAAAATAATCCAAATGGTGGATGTGATTATATTTCTTGGACAAAACCAACAAAAGAAAATAAATGAAACTTTTTGCTCGGAGCGAAATTTCCATTATGAAACTTTTTGCTCCGAGCAAAATTTCCATTTTGCATAAAAAATCTTAAACCTGGCAAAAATATGTATAAATTACATATTTTAAGAGGTGAAAGATTTTGAAATTAAAAGATTACAAGTATTTAAACATAAAAGGAGCAGTTTTAGATAATTATCAATTGCAAAATTATATGGAGAAAATTGCAACAAATCATGATATAAAAAATAATTCACAAAAAAATACGTATCCTATTCCAAGATTAAAAGAAAATTTTAGATTTATTGAAAAGACTTATGAATTATTAAATGAGCATGTAAAAATGGGAATAGATATTCATTCTGCTGGTGAATGGCTTTTAGATAATTTTTATATAATAGAGGAAACTTATAAAACAGTATGTTTAGAGCTAAATTTAAAAAAGTATAAGGAGTTTCCTGGAATTTCAAATGGTATATATAAAGGATATGCTAGGATTTATGTACTAGCATCAGAAATAGTTGCATATACAGATAATAAAATAAATGAAGAAATTTTAGCCCTTACAATTTCGTCTTATCAAAAAAGAAAATTGCTTAGTATGGAAGAAATATGGAATTTATGGATTTTTTTAGAAATAGCAATAATAGAAAACATTAGAAATATATGTGAAAGAATATACTCTTCTCAAATACAAAAATATAAAGTAGAAAACATAATAGAAAGACTAGTAGAAAAAAAAGAAATAAAAAGCCAAACATTTAGAAACTTAAAAAAAGAGACAAAACCTAAATTATCATATAAAGAAATGAAATATCCATTTATTGAGTATATGTCATACAAATTAAAAAAATATGGAAAACAGGGTTTACCATATTTAGAAATATTAGAAGATCAAGTAAATAAAGTTGGAATGACAATATCAGAAGCTATAAAAAAAGAGCATTATGATATTGCTATTTCGAAAGTTTCTATAGGAAACAGTATATTAAGTTTAAAAGAGATTATAAGAGTAAATTTCTTAAGTTTATTCGAAGAAATTAATGGAGTAGAAGAAATACTAAAAAGTGATCCGGCAGATGTATACGATAAAATGGATTATAAAACAAAAGATTGTTATAGAAATGTAATAAAAAAAATATCAGAAGAAACAAAAATTTCTGAAATATATATTGCAAAAAAAGCAATTGAGCTATCAAACAGGTATACAGAAGCAGAAGATATAAAAAGGCATATAGGTTACTATTTAATATCTGAAGGAAAAGAAGAATTATTAGAAGCAATAGGAGTCAAAAGTACAAAAAGCATATCCAAAAAAACAAAGACAAGAAAATATATATTTGGAATTTATTTATTTACTAGTATACTAACAATATTAAATGGAGCCTATTTCTATTTTAAGTCTAAAAATCTAATAATATCTATTTTAACATTAATTATACTCTATATACCAATCTCAGAAATAGTTATACAATTAATAAATTATATATTGAGCAAGACTGTAAAGCCAAAACTTATACCAAAATTAGATTTTAGTAAAAATTTGCCAAAAAAATATTCTTCATTTGTTGTTATACCTACAATTATTAATTCTGCAGATAAAGTAAAAGAGTTAATAAAAAAATTAGAAGTTTATTATTTAGCAAATAAAAGTGAAAATCTGTATTTTGCATTACTTGGAGATTGTACATCATCAAAAAAGAAGGAAGAAGAATTTGACGATGAAATTATAAGAACAGGATTAGAAGAAGTAGAAAAATTAAATAACAAGTATAAACAGAATTTAGAAGAACTTCCTAAATTTCATTTCCTATATAGAAATAGAGTGTGGAATGAAGGAGAACAAAGCTATCTAGGATGGGAAAGAAAAAGAGGATTATTATGCCAATTTAATGAATTTTTAGTAGACGGTATAAATAGTTTTAGGATAAATACAATTGTAGGGACGTTACCTATGGGCGACCTAGAGGATAAAAATACATTGCAAGCAAATGTAGGTGCGGACACCTCTGCCTTTCCGCATAACATCAAATACGTAATAACTCTAGATTCAGATACAAATTTAGTTTTAGGAACAGCATTAGAATTAATAGGTGCAATGGCACATATTTTAAACAAACCAGTTTTGAATGACAAAAAGGATGCTGTAATAAAAGGACATGCAATAATTCAACCTAGAATAGGAATAAATTTAGAAGCTAGTAGAAAGAGCTTATTTACAAAAATCTATGCAGGAGCTCGGAGGAACAGACTCCTACACAAATGCTATATCAGATATATATCAAGATAATTTTGATGAAGGTATTTTTACAGGTAAAGGAATATATGATGTAGAAATATTCCATAAATTATTATCCAAAGAAATACCAGAAAATACAGTATTAAGTCATGATTTATTAGAAGGAAATTATTTAAGATGTGGTCTTGCAACAGATATTTTGTTATTAGATGATTATCCTAGTAAATATAATACCTATTGCTTAAGGCAGGCTAGATGGATAAGAGGAGATTTTCAAATAAGTAAATGGCTAAAAAATGAAATAATAACAAAAAATGGAACCAAAAAAGAAAACCCTCTTCGGACTTCTTTCTAAATATAAAATATTTGATAATTTAAGAAGAAGCATTCTCCCAATTTCAATAATTACAAGTGTAATATTTGCTACAATATTTAAACTGGTTGCAAATATAAAAATATGGCAAATAATATTAGTTGGTTTTATATCATATGCTTTTCCAACAATACTAGATATTTTAAATTATATCATCTTTAAAGAAGGAAAAGATTCGAGATTTATATATGCCTATAAAAGTTTTGTGCCAAATATTAATTCAATAAAATCTAGCCTTTTAAGGGGAATATTAGAAATTAGTTTTTTGCCACATAAAGCATATATGTCGTTAAGTGCTATAGTAAAAACAATATACAGAATGAAAATAAGTAAAAAACATCTATTGGAGTGGCTTACAGCAGAAGAGGCAGAAAAACAAGCAAAAACAGATTTAATTTCATATTATAAATTTATGTGGCCAAATGTTGTGCTTGGTATCTTGTCTTTGATTTTTGGTTTTTTTGCAAAACAGATAACTGGTGTTATACTTGGAATTATATGGCTTCTTGCACCAATATTTGCTTGGAATATAAGTAAAGATATAAAACAAATTTCGGCAGTAGAAAAAATTTCAAAACAAGATAGAGAATATATTTTAGAAATAGGTAAAAAGACATGGCAATATTTTAAAGATAATATAAATGAAGAAAACAATTTTTTACCACCAGATAATTATCAAGAAGGAAGAGCAAACAAAATTGCACGGAAGAACGTCAACAACAAATATAGGACTTGGAATGCTAGCCGTAATTTCTGCATATGACCTAAAATATATAGAATTAGAAGAGCTAATCGACACATTAAATAAAATGTTTAATACAATAACAAAGCTTCAAAAATGGAATGGACATTTATACAACTGGTATAATACAAAGACCTTAGAACCATTAATACCTAGATATATTTCTACTGTAGATAACGGAAATTTTATTGGATATCTATACACAACAAAACAATTTTTAATTGACACATTACAAAAAAATATCGAATTAAATACAAACTCTGTACGATCAGAAGACCATGATTATCCGCAAACAACACAAATTTCTCAAATGATACAAACAATAGATGATATAATAAACAATACTGATTTTAGCATTTTATATGACCACAAGAAACACATATTTTCAATAGGGTTTGATGTAGAGCAAAATAAATTAACAAATTCTTATTATGATCTTCTTGCATCTGAAGCAAGGCAAGCTAGCTTAGTTGCAATAGCTAAAAAAGATGTTAGTCCTAAACATTGGCATGCTTTAAGTAGAACATTAACTAGTTTAAATAAATATAAAGGCTTAATTTCGTGGTCTGGAACAGCATTTGAATATTTAATGCCAAACATAAATATAAAGGAATATGAAGGAAGCTTGCTAGATGAAGCTTGCAGATTTTTAATTATGAGTCAAATGGAGTATGCTAAAAGACTTCGGATTACCTTGGGGAATATCAGAAGCGGCATTTAATCTAAAGGACTTAAATAATAACTATCAATACAAGTCTTTTGGTGTACCATGGCTTGGTTTAAAAAGAGGACTTAGTGATGATATGGTAGTATCACCATACTCTGTATTTTTAAGTTTAAACTATGTTCCTAAACAAGCAATTATTAATTTAAAAGAATTAGAAAAAGAAAATATGTATGATAAATATGGATTTTATGAATCCATAGATTATACGATTTCAAGGTTAAAATATGGGAAAAAATACGAAGTAGTAAAAACATATATGGCACATCATCAGGCACTAAGTTTACTTGCGATTAATAATTTAATAAATAATAATATATTAGTAACAAGATTTATGGAAAACCCAGAAATAAAAGCAGTAGATATATTACTTCAAGAGAGAATGCCCGAAAAAGCAATTATAACAAAGGAAAAGAAAGAGAAAGTAGAAAAAATAAAACCTAGAGATTATCAAAATTATATTGAAAAAGTATATAACAAAATAGAAACGAATTTAAATAGAACTAATACTATATCTAACGGAACTTATACTATATTTTCAAAAGACAATGGGGAAGGATTTAGCAAATATAAAAATATATTAATAAATAGGTTTAAAGAAACAGCAGATTATAGGCAGGGAATATTATTCTATATAAAAAATGTTAGTAGCAAAAGAATTTGGGTAAACACTCCAATAGATGAAAACAATAGAGGAGATATTTATAAAACAATATTTGCACCAGAGCGAGATGAACTTGTAAGAACTGATGCAAATATAGAAACTACAACAAAAATAATAGTTTCCCCTGATGATTCAGTAGAAATAAGAAGACTAGAATTAAAAAATAATGGTACAAAGGAAGAAACTTTAGAAATAACTAATTATTTTGAGCCAGTATTATCAAAACCAGCTCAGGATTATGCACACATGGCTTTTAACAACTTGTTTTTAACCTTTAAAAAGCTAAAAGATGACGAAATATTAATAAAAAGAAAAAAAAGACAGTCAGATGAAAAAGACATATATCTAGGAGCATGCCTTTATACAGAACACGAAACAATAGGAGAGCCTGAATTTGAAATAGATAGAGAAAAATTTTTTGGCAGAAAATTAGAGCTAATTCCAGACATGGTAAAAGAATCAAGACCATTTTCGCAAAACATGGGATTAGTAACAGATCCAGGTTTAGCAATGAAAAGAACAGTAAAGATTATGCCTGGAGAAAAAATAACTTTAGATTTACTAATATGCGTAGCTAATGAAAAAGATGAGGTAATTAGACTATTAGAAAAATATAAAAATACAAAAATAATTACAAAAACCTTTGAACTTGCACGTGCAAAGGTAGAAGCAGAGACTATATATCTAGGACTAAAAGGTGAAGATTTAGAAAAATATCAAAAATTACTCTCATATATACTTTTGAACAATCCACTAAAAAAGCTTAAATTAAACAGCTTACCAAAAAGAATTTATTCTCAAAGCAAATTATGGAAATATGGCATATCAGGAGATTTACCAATAATTTTAGTGGAAATTGAAGATTTAAATGACATGTATGTAATACAAGATATACTAAAAGCATATGAGTTTTTTAGGAGCAAAAATATAAAAACAGATTTAGTAATTTTAAATAAAGAAGAAAATTCATACGACCAATATGTAAATTATGAAATAGAAAATGCAATAATGAATAAACAAATGGAATTTTTAAAAAACCAATATGGAGGAATATTTATTATAAATTCTTATCAAGTAGAAAAAGAAGATTTAGATTTATTAGAATTTAAGGCAAATATTGTAATAGATTGTAAATTAGGAGATATAAAAACACGGAATACAAGATTTAGAAGAAGAATACCTAAAAACAATAAAAAATATTGGTTTAGATGCAAAGGTAGAATATGTATTTTATGATAATATACAAACTAGTATAAACATGGATATGTTAAACTTAAAATATAACAATGAATTTGGAGGATTTTCTGAGGATGGATTAGAATATACAATAAGACTAGAAAAAGACAATAAATTACCAACAGTATGGAGTATGGTGCTTGCTAATAAAACATTTGGAACAATAGTAACACAAAATTTAGGCGGATATACTTGGCATAAAAATAGCAGATTAAATAGATTATCAAGCTGGAACAATAATCCAGCATTTGACTTTCCGTCTGAGATAATTTATTTAAAAGATTATAAAACAGGTAAAAAGTGGTCTTTATGTGACAACCTAAATGATGAAAATTTAGAAAGTTATATAACATATGGATTTGGATATGTAAAATTTAAGTCTATACAAAATAATTTAATGCAAGAATTAGATATTTTTGTTCCGCAAAAAGATAATGTAAAATTGAATATATTAAAACTTAAAAACTTAGAACCAAATAAAAGAAATCTTAAATTAATTTACTATATAAAGCCAGTACTAGGAGAAGATGAAATAAAAACAAATGGTTATATAGAAACAAATAAAGAAAATAATATAATAGTTGCAAAAAATTTATATAAAGACAGTTTTAAAAAAAATGTTGCATTTATATCTTCAAGCGAAAATATAAAATCATATACAGCAAATAAAGATTTTTTTATTGGAAATGGAGATCTAAAAAATCCAGAGGGTTTAGACAAAGTAGAACTAGACAATTCCTCAGGACTTGGACAGAATTCATGTATTGCAATAGAAATAGAATTAGAACTAGAAAGCTATGAAGACAAAGAAATTATCTTGCAATTTGGAGAAGAAGAAACAATATTAGATGTAAAAAATACAGCATATAAGTATTCTAAAATGTCTAATTGTATGCAAGAATTAAATGCAGTAAAAAATTTTTGGTATGATTTAGTAAATAGAGTACAAGTAAACACTCCGTTAGAATCTTTAAATTTAATGATAAATGGATGGGCAAAATATCAAACCATAGTTTCAAGATTATGGGCTAGAAGCGGATACTATCAGTCTGGTGGAGCAATAGGATTTAGAGATCAGTTGCAAGACACAATAGGTCTTAAATATGTAGATATTGAATTTATGAAAGAACAAATATCGATAGCATGTAGACATCAATTTATAGAAGGAGATGTCGAGCATTGGTGGCATGAAGATACAAATAGAGGAATAAGGACAAGGTTATCTGATGACCTACTTTGGCTTTGCTATGTAGTTTATGAGTATATTAATTGTACAGGGAATTATAGCATTTTAGATAAGCAAGAACCTTATGTAATGGGAGAGTTGTTGCCAGAAGGAGTAGATGAGAGATATGATGTATATTTAGAATCACAAGTAAAAGAAGATGTGTATACTCATTGCATACGAGCAATAGATAGAAGTTTAAATTTTGGAGAGCATGGGTTACCAAAAATAGGCTCTGGAGATTGGAATGATGGGTTAAATACAGTGGGGAATAAGCAAAAAGGTGAAAGTATTTGGCTTGGATTTTTTATTTATGATATTTTAGGGAAATTTATAAATATATGTGAAAAAAGAAATGATATATCAAGAGTAAATGAATATAAAACAAAAATGGAAAATTTAAAAAAAGCATTAAATACAGCTGGATGGGATGGAAGGTGGTTTAGAAGAGCGTATATGGATAATGGAGAGCCTCTCCGGAAGTATAGAAAACGAAGAATGTAGAATAGACAGCATATCTCAAAGTTGGGGAGTAATATCAAATGCTGCAGATAATGATAAAAAATATATTTCTATGGAGTCCTTGGAAAATCATTTGATAGATACAGAAAATGGAATAATAAAATTATTAGATCCGCCATTTAATAAAACTAAACTAGAGCCAGGATATATAAAAGCATATTTGCCAGGAGTAAGAGAAAATGGAGGTCAATACACACATGCTGCAATGTGGGCAATTATTGCATATAGCAAATTAGGATTTGGTGATAAAGCAGTAGAATATTATCGTATGGTAAATCCTATAGAACATTCCAGAACAAAAGAAGCTGCAAGAAAATATAAAGTAGAGCCATATGTAATAGCAGCAGATGTTTATGGAGCAAATAATCTTCAAGGAAGAGGCGGCTGGACTTGGTATACAGGTTCTAGTAGTTGGTTTTGCAAAGCGGGTTTAGAAGATATATTAGGATTAAAAATAGAAAAAGGAATATTAAGAATCGAGCCATGTATTTCAAGTAAATGGGAAGGCTATAGCATTAGATACAGATATAAAACAAGTGTGTATAATATACAGGTAAAAAATCCAAATTCAAAATGTACAGGAGAAAATCAAAAATTCTATTTTAACGGAAAAGAGATAGAAGAAAAACAAATAAAGCTAGAAGATAATGGATCAATAAATGAGATAGAAGTACTATTATAGAAAAATAGGAAAAAAATTTTTATATTAAAATTTAAAATTATAGAGTAAATGTAGGGACGGCTAGTAGCCGTCCGTTTTATTGCAGGGATCTCACTTTTGAGTGGCACTAAGGAGATATATTTAACTAAATAAGAAAGCCTAATTTATGGAAATAAATTAATAAATAGAAAACAGTCCAATAGATAAATTCATCAATAATGGAAAATGGAGGAACATGATTATGTTGAAAAAATTTGCTTTGTGGTTTGCTTGTTTTGGACTCAGCTTTTTGGTATCTGATGTATTTGGCTGGACTGACCAAGGTCGGGCATTCTTATACATAGATCTCGGAGCTAATGTAATAATAGTATTAGTATTGGTATTAATATTATTATTTGCAGGAGTTGTTGCTAGAGAAAAATTGAACATTTTCCAATTCAACAAAAAAGCTTCGCAAATATTTAATGAAATAATAAATTATTAATATTACGGAAATAATATATTTATAATAAAAATAATCTGTCATATTTTTGTAATAAATTTGTAAAAAAACTTGTTTTAGATTTTGTTATATGATATAAATAATTTAACAATTGTCGAATTAAGAAAGGTGGGGCTTTTGTGGATAATATGGAAGATAAAAAAACTATATTAATAGTAGATGATGAAAAACCTATAGTAGATATACTTGTATATAATCTTGAAAAAGAAGGGTATAACACATTAGAAGCAAACGACGGTGTAACAGCTGTAGAAATTGCACTTAGTAAAAAACCAGATTTAATTTTACTTGATATAATGCTTCCAAAAATGGATGGGTTAACAGTGTGTAAAAAAATAAGAAGCTCACTTAATGTTCCAATTCTTATGCTTACAGCAAAAGATGAAGAGATAGATAAAATATTAGGATTAGAATTAGGAGCAGATGATTATATAACAAAACCATTTAGTGTTAGGGAATTAATGGCAAGAGTATAAGCTAATTTAAGAAAATCCGAAATTAAAGATAATAATATAAATACAGATGCAATAAAAACAAAAAAAATTGTAGTAGGTCCATTAGAATTAGATTTAGACAAATTTGAAGCAAAAGTTGATGGAGAAGTTATAGACCTTACATTAAGGGAATTTGAGGTACTAAAATTTTTAGCAAGCCAAGCAGGACAAGTAATTACAAGAGAAGTATTACTTGAAAAGGTTTGGGGATATGAATATTATGGAGATATAAGAACAGTTGACGTTACAGTTAGAAGAATTAGAGGAAAAATAGAAAAAGATACAGCAAACCCAAAAATTCTTATTACAAAAAGAGGAGTAGGATATTATATAAAAAATAATTAAATAAATTGTAAATTGTAGAACAGGGAAAAATGGGTCAGAGCCCTATTTCCCCATTGAAACATTACTATTTTATCTAAATAAACAATAATTGAGAACAGGGAAATAGGGCTCTGACCCCTTTTTCCCTGTTCTACAATTTATTTTATTGTGAGGTAAATATGTTTAAAAGTGTTCAAATTAAAATAATGCTAGTATTAATTTTACTAGCAATAATAATGTTTGCAATTCCACGGCTATCTGTATATGAATAAACTAATTGAGCTAGAGTCTAATCCACAAATGCTAGGAGAGACAATAAATAAAGGTAGTATAGTATTTTTAATATTAACTATAACATATGTTTTAATATGCATATTAATTATTTTATTTGCTTCTAAAACAATTGTTAATCCATTAAAAAAGTTAATTAAGAGTGCAGAAAAAATTTCGGATGGAAATGATGTAGAACAGGACATTAAATATCTAGATAGTAAAAAATCAAAAACAGAGATAGACGAATTATATAAAGCATTTAATCTAATGACATCAGGCTTAAAAGAAAATTTAAATGAAGTAACAAGGCAAAAAAAACAAATAGAAACAATTTTGCTTCATATGACAGATGGAATAATAGCATTTAATATAGATGGAAGTATTATACATATTAATCCAGCAGCAAGCAGATTATTAAGAATAACTGGGAGTGAAAATACATTTGATAAGATTTTTAAAAAATTAAAAGTAGATATAAATATGGAAAAAATAATATATTTAGAAAACTGGACATCAACAGAGGTAAAAGTAAATGTAAAAGATAGTTATTTAAATATGTTTTTTGCACCATTCAAGGATGAAAATGATAGACCAGCAGGAGTTATGGTTCTAATACAAGATATAACAGAACATGTAAAATTGGATAATATGAGAAAAGAATTTGTAGCAGATGTATCTCACGAATTAAAAACTCCACTTACATCAATATTAGGATATGCAGAAACTCTTTCTGAAACGGACTATGATGAAGAGATTAGACAAAAGTTTTTGGGAGTTATATCTTCAGAAGCAGTAAGAATGACAAAACTCGTAAACGATTTATTAACATTATCTAAATTTGATAATGATAATACAGAGTGGGAGAAAACGGAGTTTAATTTAGGAGAACTTGTAAAACAGTGCCAACAAAATTTACAAATAGAAATGGATAAGAAAAATCAAAAGGTAGAATGCTTTGTTACAGCAAATGTACCAAATGTTTTTGCAGATAAGGATGGAATCGAAAGAGTAATTTTAAACATATTATCTAATAGCGTAAAATATACTGGCGAGGGTGGTACAATAAAAATATATGTAGGCTTTGTATATAATGATGCATATATAAAAGTTATTGACAATGGCATAGGAATTCCAGAAAAAGATTTAGATAGAATTTTTGAAAGATTCTATAGAGTAGATAAAGCAAGAACAAGGGCTATGGGTGGAACAGGTCTTGGACTATCTATTGCAAAGGAAATATTAGACAGAAATGACGGGAGAATAGATATAAAAAGTAAAGTACATGAAGGAACGGAGGTAGTAATAACAATACCTACAAAGAATTAATATGTTTCTTTATATAGACTAGATTTAGATAAATTGTAATTTGTAGGATAAAATTTATTGCAAACGTTGTAGGGGTCGCCGCCCACGGCGACCCGCATATATTTAAGGGTCGCCCAGGGGTGCGACCCCTACAGATTTTAAAATAAATTTAATAATTCAAATTACAATTTATCTTTGTAACTAATTGAAAAATATATAATATTAATGTATAATTATTAACAGACATTATTTACACGGAAGAAGGAATAGAAATGGAAATAAGTCCAAAATTAAAAAATAGATTAGAATGGGCATATTGCTTTATAATAGCAATTGTACTTGCTTTATTATTTAGATATTATATAGGTACTCCAACAGTAGTAAGACAACCATCAATGTACAATACTTTAGAAGATGGTGAAAGATTAATTTTAAGTAGATGGACAAGGACTGTAAAAGGCACCTATAATAGAGGAGATATAGTGACATTCGAGGCACCAAGTAAACCTGTATTAACAGCATTTGAGGCAGATATGGATAATCCAGTAGCAGTTTATGATTATGAACCAGAAGGAATTTTTGCTAAATTTTTTTATTATGTATTAGAAACTAGTAAAACAAGTTATATAAAAAGGGTTATAGCTGTAGGGGGAGATCATATAAAAATAGAAGATGGAAAAGTTTACTTAAATGGAGAAGAACTGGAAGAACCTTATTTAAGAGATGGAATAACAACTGAAAGTAGTCTTTTTACAGATATAACTGTGCCAGAAGGATATGTTTTTGTAATGGGAGATAATAGACCACATAGCACAGATAGCAGAAGCTTTGGTTGTATACCAGTAGAAAAAATAGAAAGCAAAGTATGGATTAGATTTTGGCCACTTAATAAATTTGGAAAGGTTGAATAGCATAAAATAGGGTACATTCATTAATCCATGAGAAATATCTATGACTAAGGAATACAAAACAAACTTTGTAAACAATGGAAAAGGAAACAATATGATATTTAATAATATAATAGGAAATGAAATAAACAAAGAATTATTAAAAAATATAATTAATACAAATAATATAGCGCATAGTTATATGTTTATAGGTAAAGATTCAATAGGCAAAATGCTTTTTGCAAAAGAATTTGCAAAAGCCATTTTATGTACAAATAACGATAAACCTTGCAATATATGTAAGTCTTGTATAGAATTTAATACATTAAACAATCCAGATTTTAAAATAATAGAACCAGAGGGAAATGCTATAAAAATAGACCAGATAAGAGGACTTGTAAAAAGGGTTTACGAAAAACCTATAATATCTAATAAAAAAGTATATATTATAAATGATAGCAACTTCATGACAAAAGAAGCACAAAATAGTTTGTTAAAAACACTAGAGGAGCCACCAGAATATGCTACAATTATTTTAATTGCACCAAATGATAATTTATTTTTACCAACAATAAAATCAAGATGCACAAAGATTATATTTAATAAATTAACAAATGAAGAGATTTTATTAATATTAAAAAATCAATATAATTATCAAAAAGTTTCAAATTTAGTTTTAAAAATTGCAGATGGAAGTGTAAAAAAAGCATTAAAATTAAGAGAAAAAGAGAATGAATATACAAAAATTAACAATTTATATTCTAATATAGAAAATGTAAGTATGATAGATATAATAAACAGCAAAGAAGAAATATTTAAAGAAAAAGATCAAGCAGTTGATATTTTAGAATATATTAATTTGATTTTTTTTGATAAAATAAATAAAAACACAAAATATATAGAATGCATCAAAATAGTAGAAGACACAAAAGATAGATTAAAAAAGAATAATAATTTTGATATGACAATAGATAATTTTAATATGACTATATGGGAGGAAATAAATGGCTAATATTATAGGCGTTAGATTTAAAAAGCCAGGGAAAATATATTTTTTTAATCCAGCTGGCAAAAATATAGAAAAAGGGAAGTTTGTAATTGTAGAAACATCTATGGGTGTAGAATATGGAGAAGTCGTAATTGCAAACAGGATTATACCAGATGAAAAATTAGAAAAACCATTAAAAAAGATTATTAGGATAGCAACATATAAAGATAGAAAACAGCATGAGGAGAACAAACTAAAAGAAAAAGAAGCATTAAAAATTTGTCAAGATAAAATAAAAGAACATAAATTAGACATGGTTTTAACAGATGTAGAATATAAATTTGATAGAAGTAAACTCCTTTTCTTTTTCACAGCAGAAGGAAGAATTGATTTTATGGATTTAGTTAAGGATTTGTCTGCAATTTTTAAAACAAGAATTGAGCTTAGACAAATAGGAGTAAGGGACGAGGTTAAAAGATTAGGCCGGAAATGGTATGTGTGGAAGAGAATTATGCTGTTGTTCTTTCTTGGGAAATTTTGAAACAGTATCAATAAAAATGGCAAAAGAACAGAACATTTCGTTAAACCCTTCAAAAATATCTGGAAATTGTGGAAGACTTATGTGTTGCTTAAAATACGAACAAGATGTATATGAAGAAAAACTATCTAGACTTCCTAAGGTAGGAGCAATTGTAAAAACAGCAGACGGAGAAGGTGTAGTTAATTCTATTGAAACTTTGAAAGAAATAATAAAAGTTAAATTGAAAGATGAAAATGATGAAACCTTTTTCAAAAGATATCCTGCATCTGAAGTAAAAATAATCAAAAATGTTGATACCGAAGTTATGGATGAAGAAGAAAAAGAAAACATGGCAGAACTTCAAAAATTAGAAGAACTAGAAAAAGAAGATAAAAATTCGCAAGACGATGATATCTTTTAAGTGAAATTTTAAGGAGGTGAATTTTAAATGACATATAAAATAAGTGAGAAATGTATTAGTTGTGGTGC
>CALXNI010000072.1 GCA_944389715.1 uncultured Clostridia bacterium
GTGTCCGCCCGAAACAAAATAATTGCAAACGTTGTAGGGGTCGCCGCCCACGGCGACCCGCATATCAATATTTAAGGGTCGCCCAGGGGTGCGACCCCTACAGATTTAAATTAATTTAATCATTCAATTACAATTTGTTTGATATGTAAATTTAGCAAATTACTTGAAAAATTAGGTAATAGAATATATAATATATGAGTAAAAAATAGGAGGAATAAATATGGCAACAAAAGAAAAAAATATATGGATATTATTAGTGTTTTTATTATCAGGATTAGTAATAGGTGGTTTACTTGGCGAACTTGCTTCAAAAGTGGAATGGCTATGGTGGCTTTCGTATGGAGAAAATTTTGGACTAGCTACTCCTATTGAGCTAGATTTAAGTGTTATATCAATAACATTTGGACTCATGTTTAAAATAAACATTTCAAGTATTATAGGAATGGCAATAGCAATTTTTATATATAGAAAAGTTTAAAATATAAAAAAAGTAGGGTCAGACCACCGTGTCTGCTCGGATAAAAATACAAAATTTGCTGTGAGCAAATTTTGATGGGGGTAAAATCATTTTGAAAGGATGATAGTATGAAATTAAAAATGAAAGAACTCCCAATTTCTGAAAGACCATATGAAAAATTAGAATTATATGGACCAGAAATGTTATCTAATGCTGAACTTTTGGCAATAATAATAAAAACAGGTACAAAAAATGAAAATTCAGTAGCTATTGCTCAAAAAATTTTAAAATTAAAAAATACAACAGATAAAGAAGATTTAAGGTTTTTGTGTGATATATCTATAGAAGAATTTATGCAAATAAATGGAGTAGGTAGAGTAAAAGCAATTCAATTAAAAGCAGTTGGAGAGATTACAAAAAGAATATCAAAACCGATAAACAAAAAGAAAATAAAAATAAAAAATACTAAGGATGTTGCAGATCTTTTGATGTCAGAATTGAGATATGAAAAAAGAGAAATAGCAAAAGTTATTATTCTTAATAGCAAAAATATAGTTATTAGAATAATAAATATATCATTTGGAGGTACTAATTTCGCAAGTATTGCACCAAAAGAAATTCTTGCAGAAGCAGTAAAATGTGGAGCACCAAAGATAATACTTGTTCATAATCACCCAAGTCGGAGATCCTAAGCCAAGTAAAGAAGATTTTAGAATAACAGATAGAATATATGAATGTGCGGATATAATGGGAATAGAGCTTTTAGACCATGTTGTAATAGGTGATGGAACATTTGAAAGTATTTTGTTAGAAAGGAAACGTGAAATAAAATGAGACTATTTAGCTTAAAATCAAAAGATATAGGAATTGATTTGGGAACAGCAAACACATTAGTAACACTTAAAGGAAAAGGGGTTATTTTAAAAGAACCATCTGTTGTAGCAATAGATAGAAGATCTGGAGATATCCTCGCTACTGGTCATGAAGCAAAAGAAATGCTTGGAAGAACACCTGAAGCAATAAAAGCTGTAAGGCCATTAAAAGATGGAGTTATTGCAGATTTTACAGCGACTCAATTAATGCTTAAAAATATTGTAACAAAAGTGTGCCAGAGATATAATGCAGGAAGACCTAGAGTAGTAGTTGGTGTCCCATCAGGAATAACAGAAGTTGAAGAAAGGGCAGTAGAAGAATCAGTTTTAAGAGCAGGAGCAAGGGAAGTATATTTAATAGAAGAACCAATGGCAGCTGCAATTGGTGCAAATCTTGATGTAGCAGAGCCAACAGGTAATATTATAGTAGATATAGGAGGAGGAACAACAGAAGTAGCAGTTATATCCTTAGGAGGAGTAGTAGTAAGTAATTCACTAAGAATTGCTGGAGATGAACTAGACGAAGACATTGTAAATTATATAAAAAAAGAAATGGGATTAGCTATAGGAGAAACAACTGCAGAAGAAATAAAAATGGAAATTGGTTGCGCTATGCCTCTTATGACAGAAATGAGTATGGAAGTTAGAGGAAGAGACTTAAGTAATGGTTTGCCAAGAAATATTGTTGTTACTTCAAGTCAAATAGAAGAAGCAATACATGACTCAACAAATGAAATAGTTGAAATAGTAAAAACAACGTTAGAAAAAACACCACCTGAGCTTGCATCAGATATAGTAGAAAAAGGAATTGTACTTGCAGGTGGAGGAGCTTTGATTAAAAACTTGGACAAATTACTAAGCCAAAAAACAGGAATGCCAGTATATATAGCAGAAAATCCTTTAGAATGTGTTGTAAAAGGGACAGGAAAAACATTAGAAGATTTGGAAAGACTAAAAACTGTACTAATAAATGCAAGAAAACGTAGGTAAAGAGAAAGGATTAGATAACAAGTGTATAAAAACAGTAAAGTAGGGATTATAGGTATAATAATTACTATACTAATCTTAATATCATTGGTAATATTAACAAATGTAGATATTAATAAATTTTCTAATGTAGAAGGTTTCTTTAATAAATTAGTCATGCCTATTCAAAATGGACTTACGTATTTAAAAAATAAAATATCAGGCAATGATGCATTTTTTCAGGATATAAATAATTTAAAAGAGGAAAATAAAAGACTTATAGAAGAAAACAATAAGTTAGAAGAGGAGTTAAAAGAACTAGAAATAATAAAAGCAGAAAATGCAACATTAAGAGCCTATAATAATATGAGTGAAGCGTATTCAGAATATAAAACAGTTCCAGGCTATATAATTAGCAAGGATATTAGCAACTTGAGTAATACTATGGTAATAAATATAGGCAGTGACGACGGTGTGGGAGTAAATATGCCAGTAATTACAACAGAAGGATTAGTTGGGTATACAATATCTGTAACAGAAAAAACTGCAAAAGTGCAACCAATAATAGATCCTGCAACTAGTATTAGTGCTACAATTAGTACTTCAAGAGATAGTGTAGTTACAACAGGAATACTTCGGAAGTACAAACACTTTAAAATTAATGTATATTCCAACAGATGCAGATTTAGTGCTAGAAGATACAATAGAAACATCTGGAATAGGAGGAATTTATCCTAAAGGAATTTTAATTGGAAAGATATCAGAAATAATTGAATCAAAAAATATAACAGATAGGTATGCTATAGTAGAAACAGCAGTGGATTTTTCTAAATTAGAAAACGTTTTAGTTATAACGGATTAAATAAAATATAGATGTGTGAGGTGCGAAGTGTGAGGTGTGCTTTTTAGGGTTAGGCTACGTAAGACTTACCCTAATTTCACACTTCCCACATCCCACTTCTCACTTCATAAATTAATTTTATTTATAATCTAAAAATTATAAAGAGTAGATGACTAAAAAATTGACATCAATAATTCACAAGTAGGGGATATAGCTACTCTTCATAGAATTACAAAGGGGTAAGATGTGTCCCCTTACATTAGAAAGAAAGGAAAATGAAAATGAATAATGAAATTTATGTAACACCACTTTCAGGAAGATATGCAAGTAAAGAAATGAACAAAATTTGGTCTAGTAATTCAAAATATTCTACATGGAGAAAACTTTGGGTAGCACTTGCAGAAACAGAAAAAGAATTAGGAATTGACATAACAGACGAACAAATTAATGAAATGAAGGCAAATATAGATAACATAGATTATGATGTTGTAGCAAAAAGAGAAAAAGAATGTAGGCATGACGTTATGGCACATGTGTATGAATTTGGAACAAAATGTCCAAAAGCAAAGCCTATAATACATTTAGGTGCAACCTCATGTTATGTAACAGATAATACAGATGTAATTTTAATGAGAGAAGCACTAAAAATTGTAAAGCAAAAATTAGTTACTGTTATAAACAACTTAAAGAATTTTGCTGATAAATATAAAGGAACAGCATGCCTTGGTTATACACATTTTCAACCAGCACAACTTACAACAGTTGGAAAAAGAGCAACACTTTGGATTCAAGATTTATTAGAGGATTTAGAAGAATTAGAATTTGTAGAAACAAGAATGAAACTTTTAGGTTGCAAAGGAACAACAGGAACTGGGGAAAGCTTTATGAAATTATTTAAAGACGAAGAAAAGGTAAAACAAATTGATGGAAAAATAGCAGAAAAAATGGGGTTTGATAAAGTTTTTGCAGTTTCTGGACAAACATACACAAGAAAATTAGATTCAATAGTGTTAAATTGTTTGGCAGGAATTGCAGAAAGCGCATCAAAATTTGCAAATGACATGAGATTATTGCAACATGAAAAAGAACTAGAAGAACCATTCGAAAAAGGGCAAATAGGTTCATCTGCAATGGCGTATAAAAGAAATCCAATGAGAAGCGAAAGGATTAACTCACTATCAAGACATGTAATAGCACTTTCTAATGATACAAAAATAACAGCAGCAACACAATGGTTAGAAAGAACATTAGATGATTCAGCAAATAAAAGAATATGTGTTCCAGAAGCATTTTTAGCAATAGATGGAGTATTAATACTTTATGAAAATATATCGTCAAATATAGTAGTATACGAAAATGTAATAAAAACTAATATGATGCAAGAATTACCTTTTATGGGAACAGAAGAAATTCTTATGAATGCTGTTTTAAAAGGTGGAGATAGGCAAGAACTTCACGAAAAAATAAGAGTATATTCTATGGAAGCGGGAAGAGAAGTAAAAGAATTTGGAAGACCAAATGATTTAGTAGATAGAATAGCAGCAGACAAAACATTTGGATTAACTAAAGAAGAGATTTTGCACATATTAAATCCAGATCATCTTTGTGGTAGAGCAAAACATCAAGTAGAAGATTTTATTAAAGAACAAGTAAATCCAGTGCTAGAGAAATACAAAGATTTGATAAATAAAGAAACTGTAGATGTAAATGTGTAGTAAGAAAAAGCTTCGCAAATATTCCACACAAAATTTTTTGCAAAAATTTTGGCGGGAGAACAACGGGCGTGGACTTTGAAATAAATTTAAGCAGTTTGACATTAAATAAAGTCCACTGTTGTTCTTAAAATTTCTTACCTGTTATTTTCTCATAAGCTTCTATATATTTATTTCTTGTAGTTGTAAGAACATCTTCTGGAAGATTTTCTGGTGGATTATTTCTATATCCATTATCTGATAACCAATCTCTTAAATATTGTTTATCAAAACTTTTTTGTCCTCTTCCTACTTCATAATCATCTGCAGGCCAGAACCTACTTGAATCAGGTGTTAATACCTCATCTCCCAAAACAAGATTTCCGTTTTCATCTAGACCAAATTCAAATTTTGTATCTGCAATAATTATACCCTTTGTAAGTGCGTAATCAGCGCATTTTTTATAAACATCAATTGTAGATTTCTTAACTTTTTCAGCTAAATCTTTTCCTAAAATTTCGCATGCTTTTTCAAAAGAAATATTTTCGTCATGTTCACCTAATTCTGCTTTTGTTGAAGGTGTAAATATAGGTTCATCAAGTTTTTGACATTCTTTTAATCCTTCTGGAAGCTTAATTCCACAAACTGTACCACTTTTTTTGTATTCTGCCCATCCAGAACCAGTTATATATCCTCTTACAATACACTCAACTGGAAGCATTTTTAGTTTTTTAACAAGCATACTTCTATCTTTAAATTCTTCTTTTTTAAACTCTTCTGGAAATTCATCAAAATTTGTTGTAATTATGTGATTTGGAATAATATCAGATACAAAATTAAACCAAAACTCAGATAATTTATTTAAGATTTTACCCTTATCCAAAATAGGATCTGGCATAATAAAATCAAATGCAGAGATTCTATCAGAAACAACCATCATAAGTTTGTCGTTATCTACTTCATAGATTTCACGAACTTTACCACTTCTAATTTTTTTCATATAAATCATCCTTTCTTAAAATTATATATTTGTGTAAATTGGAATTTTTTTTGTGAGGTGAGAGGTGCGAAGTGTGAGGTTGAATATGGTGATATACAAATTATGTTTGG
>CALXNI010000073.1 GCA_944389715.1 uncultured Clostridia bacterium
CAGGTCTTGATGTTCCTATTATTTGTGTTGCTAAAATTGCAGCATTTTTTGCTCCATTTATTGCAACTGTTGCAACTGGAATTCCGAGATGGCATTTGTACTATTGAATAAAGAGAATCTGCTCCCGCTAAAGATTTAGAAAGAATAGGCACTCCTATTACTGGACATATGTTTACGCTTGCAAATATCCCAGGTAAGTGTGCTGCTCCACCAGCTCCTGCAATAATTGCCTTTACATTTCTTTCTTTTAGATTTTTTGCATAAGTAATTGCTTCATCTGGACATCTGTGAACAGATAAAATTTTAATTTCGTATGAAATGCCCATTGTATCCAAAAACTTAGCAGCCTCGCTCATTATAGGTAAATCAGAATCACTTCCCATAATAATTGCTACATCAATATTTTTCTCCATATAATCCTCCTAAATATATAAATTTCTACATAGATTATATTATATAAAATTGGATTATACAAGAATAGAGATAAATAAATTGTAATTTAGAGATTAGAGGTTAGAGGTTAGAGGTTAGAGATTAGAGATTAGAGGTTAGAGGTTGGAGATTAGAATTTAAAAATGTAGGGGAGGGGTTCTTTTGCCCGCCCAGAAAATATAAAATTTATTGCAGACGTTGTAAGGGCGATTTTAATCGCCCGCAAAAACATGTCAAATTTATTGCAAATGTTGTAGGGGTCGCCGCCCACGGCGACCCGCATATCAATATTTAAGGGTCGCCCAGGGGTGCGACCCTTACAGATTTTAAAATAAATTTACCCACACAAATTACAATTTATATAAATGTATAATATTTTAAAAAATAGGATAAATTTATATATAACAATTGATTTAAGTTTAAAAAACATTATATAATTTAAATTACTATAAGTCACATAGGAGAAATTTATGTTTTTTTATGTAATAATGATAATTATAGGTTTTGCTTTTTTAGTAGTAGGAGCAGACTTTTTAGTAAAAGGTGCAAGCAATATAGCTAAAAAATTCTATATACCAGAAACTTTAATAGGACTAACAATTGTAGCTATAGGAACTTCTGCACCAGAATTGATAATAACAATAACGTCTGCTAATAGTGGAGCCACAGATTTGATTATTGGGAATGCAATAGGAAGTAATTTATGTAATCTGCTATTAATTATAGGTATTATGACTATTATAAAACCAATAACTATAGACAAAGATGTAGTTAAAATTCATATTCCCGCTTCGCTATTCTCGGCAATAATAATACTTTTTATGGAAATAGCTTCATTTGCAAGTACACAATTTGTATTAGATAAAATAGATGGAATTATACTTGTAACGATGTTTAGTTTATATTTTTCTTATCCTATTTTTGTAGAAATTAAAGATATAATTAAATCTTATAGGGTAAATAAAAATTTAAAAACAGAGAAGAATATAAATATTTTAACTTCAATATTATTTATTATTATAGGAGCTATATTGTTAAAATATGGAGGAGATTTTGTAGTAGATTATGCAAGTAATATAGCACGTGAGTTTAATCTATCAGAAAGAGTAATAGGATTAACTATAGTTGCGATTGGAACTGCTATGCCAGAAATGGTAACATCAATAATTGCAGTAATAAAAAAGGACACAGATTTAGCTATAGGAAATTTAGTAGGGTCTTGTGTATTAAATTTATTATTAATACTTGGAATTGGAGCGATTATAACGCCACTTAATTTTTCGAAAGATTTTAATCAAAATATAATGTTACTAATTATTTCAACTTTACTTATTTTATCATTTAATTTTATAGGTAAAAAATATACAATTACTAGGAAGAAAGGATTTATATTGTTACTAATATTTAGTATCTATATTATAGGATTATTTGTATAAATAGTGTAACTTTTTAAACAAAAAGCCAACTCAAAAAATGAGCTGGCTTTTTGTTTTCTAAAATTACAATCTATCTAATACTCGCATAATGGCAGCGTAACAAATTTACATAAAAGAGAATATACTATAACTATAGTAGGAGGAATAAAATGAAACAAGTATTAAGAGTAGAAAATGTTAATAAAACTTATCAGGCCAAAAATGGAGAAATAGAAGCTTTAAAAGACATAAATTTTGTAGTAAATGAAGGAGAGTTTGTTAGCATAATAGGACCAAGTGGATGTCGGAAAGTCTACATTACTTTCAATAATTGCCGGACTAGAAAAAAAGTCAAATGGAAAGATCTATGTTGATAATATAGAAGCAGAAGGAGTATCAAATAAGATTGGATATATGCTTCAAAAAGATAGCCTGCTTGAATGGAGAACTATTTATAATAATGTTACATTTGGTTTAGAAATAACAAAAAGAAAAACAAGAGAAAATGAGGAATATGTAAGGGAGCTATTAAAAAAGTATAATCTTTATGAATTTAAAGATAAATATCCTTCCCAATTATCAGGAGGTATGAGGCAAAGAGTTGCATTAATTAGAACACTCGCAATTAGACCAGAGATTTTGTTATTGGATGAAGCATTTTCAGCTTTAGATTATCAAACAAGAATTATGGTTACAAAGGACATATACAATATTCTAAAAAATGAAAATATAACTACTGTAATGGTAACGCATGATATATCAGAAGCAATAAGTATGTCAGACAGGGTAATTGTACTTAGTAAAAGACCAGCAACTGTTAAAAAAACTCATATAATTGATTTTGAGTTGGAGAATAGAGATCCAATGAACTGCCGTAAAAGTCCTAAATTTAGTAAATACTTTGATAGCCTATGGAAGGAGCTTGATGTAGATGCGAAATAAGAATAATTCGGAGGAAAGGAAAAAATATTTAAATAAAATAAGAACTACGAAAATATTAGTATTTATAACACAAATTACAATACTGATTTCCTTCATAGCATTATGGGAAATACTTGCAAATAAGGGAGTAATAGATAGTTTTATAACAAGCCAGCCAAGTAGAATGCTAGAAACATTTATGAATTTATCACAAAATGGATTATTAGAACATTTAGGAGTGACAGTTTATGAAACTTTAGTTGGATTTTTATTGGGGGCGATACTAGGAGTAATTATTGCAATAATACTTTGGTGGTCTAAATTTTTATCGAGAGTATCAGAACCTTTTCTAGTGGTATTAAATAGCCTTCCCAAAATAGCACTTCGGACCAGTAATAATAATTTGGGTTGGAGCAGGTACCTCAGCAATTATTGTAATGGCACTTGCAATATCATTAATTGTAACAATACTTGAATTATTAAATGGCTTTTTAAGCACAGATAGCGATAAAATAAAAATGGCAAGAACATTTAATGCTAATAGGTTTCAAATTTTAACAAAGATAATAATTCCTGCAAATATTTCTACATTCATAAATTCATTAAAAGTAAACATAGGACTTTCATTAGTTGGGGTAATATCAGGAGAATTTTTAGTATCAAAAGCAGGTCTTCGGATATTTGATAGTTTATGGAGGGCAGGTATTCCAATTAGATTTAGTGATGGCAAGTGTTGTGATACTTGCGGTTGTAGCGGCAATTATGTATGAAGCAGTAGTCCTACTAGAAAAAATTATATTAAAAACAAAGAAATTTGGATAAATTGGGATTTGAATGAGAAGTGAGAAGTGGGATGTGGGAAGTGTGAAATTAGGGTAAGCCTTACGTAGCCTAACTTTAAAAGCACACCTCACACTTCGCACCTCACACATCACAACAACAAATTACAATTTACCTAAAAAGAAAGGAGATT
>CALXNI010000074.1 GCA_944389715.1 uncultured Clostridia bacterium
AAAATACATAAATATGATGTTGTTATTGCTAAAAATTATTTATCAGAAACTGAAATAGGTCAATTAGAAAGAATGGTATCAGCATATTTGGATTTAGCAGAAATGCAAGCAATGAGACATATTCCAATGACAATGGCAGATTGGGAAGAAAGATTAAATGGATTTTTAAAATTATGGGATCATGAAGTTTTAAAGGATAATGGGAAAATATCAGCAGAGATGGCAAAACTTCATGCAGAAACAGAATTCGAAAGATATAGAATAATACAAGATAGAATTTATGTATCAGATTTTGATGAACTTTTATTAAATGCAAAAAATATAAAAAATAGGGGAACAGATGAGAACTAAAAAAACAATAAAGGAAATATTAATTTTTTTGGCGTTATTAATTATGGTAGGAGCAGTAATTTTGCCAAAAGAACTCAATAATTTAGATGAAATATGGAATTTTAATTTTGCAAGAAACGTTGCAGATGGCAGATTACCATATAAAGATTTTAATATGATACAAACACCATTACTGCCATTAATATGCGGACTTATTTTAAAGATAGTGGGTAGCGAATTAATTGTAATGAGACTTCTTGCATGTATTTTGTGTGCAACTATATTATTTATGACTTATAAAATACTAAATTTTTTAAAAATAAACAATATATTTATTTTGATAATTTTAGTAGGTCTATATTTTACATATCTAAATCATTTTTGTATAGACTACAATTTTGCAATTTTATTAATTACCTTAATTACAATGTATTTAGAACTTAAAGCTCTAAATAAAGAAAATAATATTTTAAAAAGTAATATAAAATTTGATTTTGGGTTAGGAATTTTAGTTGGTACAACAATTTTATTTAAGCAAACAACAGGAATATTTATATCAATAATTTTTATAATGTACAAAATTTTAATGGTGTCAAATAAAAAAGATTTAAAAACTGCTTTAAAAATTGTATCTGCAAGATTATTTGGAATATGCGTACCTATAATTGCTTTAGCTATTTATTTAATATTAAATGATTTGTGGGAAGATTTTATTAATTATGCTATTTTAGGAATAAAAACTTTTAGCAATAAAATATCATATATTTCATTGTTTAAAGAAAGTAATATTTATATTAAAATTTTAACAATTTTAGTACCTATTACAATTTTTTATATGTTTTTGGAGAGCATAGTGTTAAAGCAAAAAACTAAGGAAGATAGAAATATATTTATTCTTTTTTGTTATAGTGTAGGAAGCCTTATAGTTGCATTTCCAATATCAGATGAAATACATTTTCTTATTGGAAGTTTACCTACTTTGATTTCATTTGTGTATGTGCTATATTTGTGGCTAATTAAAATAAAAAACTTTATAGAAAAACATATAAAAATAAACATTTACTTTAAATTATTTATTAAGTATTTTTTTACAGCATTTGTAATACTATCTTCTACATATGTACTTGCAAATTTTGCATATAAAAACTCAAAAGAATATATTAGAACTGCAAATTATTATACAAAAATAAATCATTATAAATATATACCTGCAAATGACAAGTATGTAAATAAAATAGTTGATTTTATTAAAAGTAGTGAAATAAAAGGAAAAAAAGTTTATATTTTAGATGCGACGGCTGCACTATATATGATACCTGCAGATAAATGTAACAAAGATTATGATATGTTTTTAAAGGGGAATTTAGGTGTAAATGGAGAAGATGGACAAATAGAAAAATTGAAAAATTTAAAAAACAATGAATTAATATTAATACTAAATGAAAAACACCATAGAAACTGGCAAACACCAGAAAAAGTTATTAAGTATGTAAAAGAGAGTTTAACTAAAACAGGCGAAATAGGAAGTTTTGATATATATGTAGAGGGAGAAGGGGTTGGAAACTATAATGAATTATATTCATAAGTTAATTTACAACTATGCATTTATATTTATTGCGACAATACTATTTTATTATTTTTTAAATAGAAATAGAAATAAAATAATAAAAACTACTATAATTCTGGCTTGTACAGGATTAATAATGCTAATAATACCATTATTTTTATACCAAAGAGGAATTGTAGATGTAAGAGGATTATTTCAATTTATATATGAAACTATATCTATTGGAGTGTTGGCTAATGCTTTTTTATGTAAAAACAAAGATAAATTTAAATCACTTAATAATTTATCCAAAAATGAAATAATAATATGCATCACAGCTATTATTTTTGGGACATTCTCTTTTTTAAGTATTTTTTTATCAAATTATAAATATATATTTCCAGTGAGTGGCAATATACATATAGGCAATATGTTTTTTAATGCTGATATTGAAAGAGGAATTAATGAAATTTTTGACATAAATTTACTAACAAGTGAAATACATCCATTATACAGATATCTAATATTACCAATAATATGGCCTTTTATTTTAATAGATAAGATGTTAATCAATTTTATTAGCAGTTATAATGCAATGATTTTAAAAGCATGCATAATTGTTGTTATTCAAATTATTTTAAATTCAGCATCTGCAATATTGTTTTATAAAATATTAAAACAATCTAAAATTAATAATAAAATCTCTATATTAGGAACACTTTTATTTATTTTTAGTTTACCTTTTATTTGGCTATCAATTATACCAGAAACATATTCATTGACATTACTTACACTTTTATTAATGATATATTACTATAATAAAAACAATAACTTGTGGTTTGGATTTGCAGTGCTTACTTTTGGAGCTAATCTAATGACTGCCATACCTATTGGAATATTACTTATTCATTATTTAATAAAGAATTATAAAAAAATAAAAATTGACAAACGAACAAAAATTGTTGTACTTATTTTAATTACAATTATTATATTTGTTTTAGGAATAACATTATTGGTAGAATTTATAAATTATATAAATGCATGGAAAGATAATACAGGGGAGTTGCCCAAAACTATTAATTATTCACTAAATAAATTTATTATACCAATTATTTTAGGACCAAATTTTATAGATATACATCCATTTTTTGTACAAACAAATTCGTTTAATAATTGTGCATTAGGATTATTTATAGTATTTGCAATAATTGCAATTATTGGATTTGGGTCAAGATTTAGAAAAGATATGCTAGTAAATTTGTCTTTTATATTTTTAATATCAGGATATATGCTACATATTATAATTGGCTATGGAAAACATAATGGAATAATTTATTCACCTTTGTATTTTTGGGCATTATTGATATTAATAATTAATGGTTTTAATTTTATTTATAACAAATATAAAAAAACATGGTATCTTATAGGTATAATAATTATTTTAGTTTTTATATTTAATGTAAACTGGGTAATAGATTTCGGAAGAGCACTTTCAGAGGAGAAATTATCTCAAGATTTATATGACTTATCTAATAAAAATAAGGTAGAGTTAGAATATGAAAATGGTGAAACAGAGAGTTTTATAATTAATAATGGCAAAATTATACAACTAAGCACAGGAAACACTATTATTAGCAATATAGATTATCCATGGGTATATAGTAAACAAAATAATTTTATAACTGGAAATATAAAAGATTCAAGATGGTTTAAAATATACACACAGGAAAATGAATTATGCATAAATATATGTGAAAACATACACAAAATAGAAAACAATAATAAGTTTTACATTTTTGGTATGGGATTAAGGGAGAAATATCTTTTTGTTAAAGATGATGAAAATATAGGCAATTATTACAAGTTAATAAGATATTCAGACAAAAAAGTTATATTAAATAAACTTACATTAAAAAATATAGATTATGAAAATTATAAATTGACTGCTACAAATTATAGCAATGAAGATGTTATAATATATGAGAATGAAAATGGTATATATATTACAGTAGGAAATAAAACTACAGAATTAGACAATAGCATAAAAATAAATATACCTACTTTTGAAGGTTATAATAACAAGAGAGAATTAAGAATGCTATTTAATGAAGTTATGGTAAATATAACTAAAGATGGACCAAAACCAAATTTTATAGCATATGAAAATTTATGGTACAGAGATGCGGCTAGTGTTGCTATGGTTTTAGAAAATACCAATAATATCTCTCAGATAGAGAATTGGATACTAAATCTCGACAGTATATATGATATGAATAATGGTGTAAAAGAACCAGACAATCTTGGGCAAGTACTTTTTCTTATCTCACTGGTTGAAGATAAAAATAATAAACTAATAGAAGAAGTACTAATAGAAGCTGATAAGATAAAAACAGAAAAAGGATATATAAGTGGATTAACAGATGGCTATGAGCATCCAGTATATCAAACAAAATGGCTTATATATGGACTTAAGAGTCTTGGATTAGATTACAGCAATTATAAAGTTCCAGATGTATATGATAGCTACGAAAACTTATTATGGTTTGATAAGGAATTTAATACTACACAAAAAGAATTTTCAGATAGATGGCAATATATTTATTTCGCAAATTTACATTATACTGGAACTAAAATGGATTTAAGGCTTACTTCATATCCGATTTCTTATGAATATAGACCATCAAAAGCAAATTTCGAAAATTTAAAAATTCTTAATAACAATTTTGCAGAAAATAAGATAGTTGCTCCACATTCTTGGAGTGCATCAGAAATGTTTTTATATTTATTGTATTTAAATGAGGTAGAAATATGAAAAAATATTTGAAATTAATAAGAGTAAAGCACTATATTAAAAATTTATTAATATTTATTCCACTAATTTTTAGTCAAAATTTTTTGCAAACAAATATTTTAACTAAAACAATAATTGGGTTTGCCATATTTTGCCTATGTACTTCTGTAGTTTACATTTTTAATGATATTAAAGATGTAGAAAATGATAAAAAGCATCCAAGCAAAAATTCAAGACCACTTGCTACAGGAGAAATTTCTAAAAAACAGGCAATAATTATTTTAAGTTTTTTATTAATAATTATTGTAGTTTTGTCAATATTATTTTTAAGAAATAATATAAATTCTATAATGTTTATAATTACTTATATTGCAATGAATATCTTATATTCAATAAAGTTAAAAAATATACCAATTGTTGATGTTACAATAGTAGCCTTAGGATTTTTAATAAGAGTTTTATATGGGGCATCTATTATAAATGTAGAAATATCAAATTGGTTATATTTAACAATACTTACTATTTCTTTCTATATGGCAATGGGAAAAAGAAGAAATGAAATAATGGTAAATGATATAAAATCAAGAGAAGTTTTAAAGCAATACAACCCAAATTTTCTAAATGAAAATATGTATATGTTTTTATCATTAACAATTGTATTTTATTCTTTATGGACTTTAGAGATGAGCGAAAGCTTTAAGGATATTATATATACAATACCATTAGTAATAATAATCGCATTAAAATATAGTTTAAGCATAGAAGCTAAAAATGACGGAGATCCAGTTGAAATTATTGTTGGTGATAAAATACTGCTTGCATTACTAACACTATTTGCAATAATAATTTTATTAATATTATATTAAATAGGTGAAAAAATGATAAAAAAGTTTATTGAAAATAATAAAAAAGATTTATTAATATTTATAATTATATTTTTTATAACATGCTTAGTTTTTGTTGAATTTATAATTGGACATTTTTCAACAGATACATACAATATAATAAATAGAGGATATAATGAATACGCTATAAAATACTCTTTAAATGATGGAAGACCAATTATGAGTATAATTTCATTATGTGCCAATTTTTTAAATATGCCAATTAATGTTTATATTTCTTTACTAACAGTATTGGCAATAGTAGTATCGTGTTTTTCTGTTATTTTATTAAAAAATATAGTAGCACAATATAAAAAGCCAAACAAACTTAACCAAGAAATAGTTTTAACTCTAATTTGTTATATAACAATATTTAATTTTATGTTTTTAGAAAATATGCAGTTTGCTGAATGTTTTGTTATGTCAGTAAGTATTTTAATATGGATAATTGCCTCAAAAGTTTTAGTAAGTAAAGAGAAAAACTATATTATAAAAACTTTTATTTTAATGATTATAGGAATTTGCTTTTACCAAGCAACTATTAGTTTTTTTGTAGTTTTAGTTATTTTATTAACTTTATTAAGTGACAACAAAAATCACACAATAAAAAATTTGTTCTTAAATACGTTACTTTCTGGGTTGTTTTGTATTGTAGCTGTTGCATTTAATTTAGCTCAGATAAAAATTGTTGATTATTTTACTGGAATGTCACAGACAAGGATGGGTAGTATTAACAATATTATTTATATGGTACCTGCGATTTTTAAATCAATACCATCTATATTGGTAAATACATGCAGTATATTTCCTAAAAACTTATTTTTACTATATGTATTTTTAATAGTAGTGGTATATAATCTGGACAAAAAGAATTTTAAATTAAATTTATATGTCTTTACAATAATTGCATCATCAATTTTATTAAGTTTTGCAATAAATATATTTACAACCGCAGGTTTTGCTACTGCAAGAATGTTGTATCCAATAGGCACACTTGTTGGCATTATATTTATTATAGTATTTTTAAAAACTAATAACTTTAAAGAAGGATTTTTAAAGCCAATTTTAATTATATTATTAGTAACCTATTCTATAATTACAATAGTAAATTATATATATATAATTCACTCACAAAAAATTATAGAAAATTTAAATAAAGAAGAATGTGAAATAATTAATGAGTATATGATAGAATATGAAAATAATACAGGAAACAAATTAAGAAAAATAGCAATATGTTATGATATAAATCCTACTTATTATTATGAAGAGATAAAAAATAAATCATCTTTATGTATTAGACCACTTTCAGTAGAATGGTCTGACGATGGTAGCATAAATTATTTTACAAATAGAAGTTTAGAAGAAATAAATATGCCTAAAGAAATATATTTAAAATATTTTAAAAATAAAGATTGGGAAGAACTTTCAGAAGAACAATTTGTATTTATAGATGACATCGTATATTATTGTATATATTAATTTAAGGAGGACAAAACTTGGAAAAATTACTTTTAATAGATGGAAATAGTATAATAAATAGAGCATTTTATGGAATAATGGGCAATAAAATGCTAATGACAGAAGATCGGAACATATACAAATGCAGTATATGGATTTCTAAGCATATTATTTAAGGATTTAGAAGATTTAAAGCCAGAGTATTTAGCAGTTGCATTTGATTTAAAAGCACCTACAAAAAGACATGAAATGTATGATAAATACAAAGCAAATAGAAAAGGTATGCCTGATGAACTAGCTCAGCAAATGCCAATATTAAAAGAGATTTTGAAAGCTATGAATATAGAAATTATCGAAAAAGAAGGATATGAAGCAGATGATATTTTAGGTACTCTTGCAAAATGGGGGCAAAGTAAAAACTTAGATGTTACAGTTTTAACAGGAGATAGAGATAGTTTCCAATTAATAGATAAAAATATAAAAGTAAGAATCCCAAGAACTAAAATGGGTAAAACAGAAGACCAAGATTATACAGTAGAAAAAATAGAAGAAGAATATGGAGTAGAGCCTTTAGATTTAATAGAAGTAAAAGGGCTTATGGGGGATACTTCAGATAATATTCCAGGAGTACCAGGAGTTGGAGAAAAAACTGCTTTAAATTTAATAAAAGAATATAAGACTATAGATGGAGTATATGAAAATATCGACAAGCAAAAAGGAAAACTCAAAGAAAAATTAGAAGAGAACAAGGATTTAGCTTATTTATCTAGAACATTAGGAACAATTAATATAGATAGTCCTATAGAAAAAGATTTAAATAGATTAAAAGTAGAAGAATGGAATAGGCAAGAAGTATTAGAAATTTTTAAAAGATTAAAATTTAATAGATTTATTGATAGATTTAATCTTGTTGGTGACGGAAATAATACTTTTGATGGAAATAAAAAAATAACTGTAGAGGTTGCACATTTAAGCGATCCAAAAGAAACAAACATTATTAAAGAAGAAATATCATCACAAAAAATAATGTATTATTATCTAGATGAACAAAACTTTATAATCTACTCTGAAAAAGATAATGCTTCATACTATGTAGAAGATTTACTAGAATTTAAAGATATATTTGAAAATAAAGATATACTAAAATGTGGATATAAACAAAAAGAAAATTATATTTTACTTTGGGAAAATAACATTAATGCAAAGAACTTAATGTTTGATGTTACAATTGCAGGTTATATATTAAACTCTAATATAAATAAGTATACAATAGAATATTTAGCAAATGAATATTTAGATTTTAATTTAGAAGAATATTTAAGTGAAGAAGGAATAAAAGAGGAAAACACTCAATTAAATTTATTTGATAATACTAAAAAAGAAAAGAAAGATGTAGCATTTATATATCCATATTTAATATTTAAACTATATAAAGTTTTAAGTAAAAAAATGCAAGAAGAAGATAATATAAATTTATTTAAAAAAATAGAGATGCCACTTACAGAAGTACTTGCAAGTATGCAATATGATGGGATTTATATAGACAAGCAAGAACTTTTAGACTTCGGAAAAGAACTTCAAAATAGATTGGAAATACTAACAAAAGAAATATATGAACTTACTGGAGAAGAATTTAATATAAATTCAACTAAACAATTAGGAGAAGTGCTTTTTGAAAAATTAAAATTAACCGCTGTTAAAAAAACAAAAACTGGTTATTCAACAGATGTAGATGTATTAGAAAAGATAAAACACGAACATCCTGTAATTGAAAAAATATTAGAATATAGGCAATTACAAAAATTAAATTCAACTTATGTAGAGGGGCTAATACCATACATTAGTGAAAAGACAGGAAGAATACATTCTAAATTTCATCAAACAGTTACAACAACAGGAAGAATAAGTAGCACTGATCCAAATCTTCAAAATATTCCTACAAGAATGGAACTTGGAAGAAAATTAAGAAAAGTATTTAAACCAAAAGAAGGTGCAATATTTATAGATGCAGATTATTCACAAATTGAATTAAGGGTGCTTGCTCATATTTCTGAAGACAAAAATATGATTGATGCTTTTAATAATAATGAAGATATTCACGCACAGGCTGCGTCAAAAGTATTTAATGTGCCAATAGAAGAAGTTACAAAAGAAGAACGTTCAAAAGCAAAAGCTGTTAATTTCGGAATTGTTTATGGAATTAGTGACTTTGGATTAGGCGAGCAGTTACGGAGTATCAAGAAAAAAAGCAAAAGAATATATAGAACAGTATCTAGAAAAATATAGTGGAATAAAAGAATTTATGACAAATATAGTAGAAGAAACAAAAGAAAAAGGATATGTGGAAACACTTTATCATAGAAGAAGGTATGTTCCAGAGCTAAAATCTAATAATTACATGGTAAGACAATTTGGAAGCAGAGTTGCAATGAACACTCCAATACAAGGAACCGCTGCAGATATTATGAAAATTGCTATGATAAATGTATACAACAAATTAAAAGAGAATAACCTTAAATCTAAATTGTTGGTACAAGTTCATGACGAATTGCTTATAGAAGCTGATATAGAAGAAGAAGCAAAAGTAAAAGAAATACTTAAAACAGAAATGGAAAATGTAATAAAATTAAAAGTACCTTTAGTTGCAGAAGTGTCAGAGGGGCATAGTTGGTATGAAGCCAAATAGAATTAAATGAAAATTTGTAGGAATGATTAATTGCAAATGGTGTAGGGGTCGCCGCCCTCGGCGACCCGAAAATATTGGTAT
>CALXNI010000075.1 GCA_944389715.1 uncultured Clostridia bacterium
CCCTAATATAGATTTGAATTTAGACCAGGTAGTTACAGTTTTAGAAGATTATTTAAAAGATCTCGTTAATTCAAAAGAAGATAAAATTATAACTAAAACTATGATTAATAACTATGTTAAACATGGCATACTTGTTGCACCTATAAATAAAAAATATAATAAGCCTCATATAGCTCGTTTAATAGTAATTTGCATATTAAAACAAATATATAGTATTAATGATATAAATGCTTTAATTAAGCTTGCACTTGAAACTTCTAGAATAGAAATTTCTTATAATAAATTCTGCATAGCTTTAGAAAAGTCTATTCATACTGTTTTTGACAAAGAGGATTACATTGACGAAGAAGAAATGACAGAACAAAGATATATTTTAAAAAATGTAACTTTGTCATTTGCAAATAAACTTTATGTAGAAAAAAATTTTTTAAATAAATAAGACAAAAGGATTAATTTACCTTTTGTCTTATTTTTCTATAGTTTTATCAAGATCTACAATTTTAGCCATTAACTCTGCCTTTTTTTGAGGAGGAATAAAAGCTCCTCTTATTGCATTTATGTTCATTTGCATTAAATCTTTGATGTTTAAATTAGTATTTTCTAAAATATATTTATATTCTTCTATTATATTTGTATTAGAAACAGTGCTGTTATCTGGGCTAATTGTTACTTTTATTCTCTTTCTATATATTTCTTCTATTGGATGATGTTTACCAGTTGCTTTTGTCTGTATATTACTTATTGGACATATTTCTAATGGTATTTCCTTTTGTGCTAATTCTCCAACTAACACAGGATCTTCTATACATCTTACTCCATGTCCAATTCTTTTTGCTCCATATTCGATAGCTTTTTTTATGCTTTCTGGTCCGATCTGCTTCACCTGCATGAATTGTAAATGGAATATCTAATTCTTTTGCTACTTTAAATATATCTCCATACTCAGAAGTAGGATATAAGGCCTCTGCACCTGCTAAATCTACTCCACATACACCATTACCTAAATATTTTTTAGCTGTTGCAACTGTTTGTAAATTACTTTTTATATTATCTTCTCCTCTCATACAACATAATATCAAATTTCCTTCTATTCCAAATTTTTCTTTTGATTTATTCATTCCCCTTATTGCAGCTTCCACTATCTGATCATACTTTAGTCCATTCATTGTATGTAAACTTGGCGCAAATCTTATTTCTGCATATATTACATTTTGATTTGCTAAGTCCTCAAATAATTCGTATGTTGCTTGCTCAATATGTTCTTCTGTTTGCAGAACCTCTAATGGCAAATCGAATTTCTGTAGATATTCGTTTAAATCTCTACAGTCTTTATTAACCATTAAATCTTTTTTTACTTGTTCTAGTGTTACATCTTTTCCTTGTTCTTTAAGCCAATTACACACTGTTTCTGGTCTTAATGAACCATCTAAGTGTAAATGTAATACTGCTTTTGGCATTTTTTTTATTTCATCTAATTGATTTTCCATACTTATTTTCTCCTTTATTGTTTTTTATATCTTTTAGCAATTTCTTAGTAGTGCAGTCGCTCAAATGGCTCCACTATTTTCTTTATAATTTAAAATTTTGTCTGAATATTAACTAATTTTTGCATAGTATTTAAACATATTTCCTCGCTCTTTAAAATTTTTGAAATATCCATAGCTAGATGCTGCTGGCGAAAGTAAACATATTGTATTTTTTTTTGTTAATTCTTTAGCCCTTTTTACTGCTTCTTCCATATTTTCTGCTTTTACTACTTTCTTATTGGTTTTATTTAATCCCTCATATATATATTCTCCTGTTTTTGGAAGGCATATAATATTTTCTATTTTACTTTCTTTTAAAAATTTTATTAAGTTTTCTTGATTTACCCCTCTATCATTTCCTCCTACAATTAAGGTATTTACATTATCTAATGCTTTTATAGATTCTATTGTTGCTTCTGGTATTGTTGCTATTGAATCATTATAGTAATAAACACCGTCAAATTTGCCTACATATTCTAATCTATGTTCTAATGGATTGAATTCATTTATAGCATTTATTGTTTTTTCTAAATCAAGATTTAATATATTGCTTACTGCAAGTACAAACATAATATCATTTAAATTATGGTTTCCTTTTAGTTTTCTTTTATCATTTATACTATACATTTTTTTATTGTTACAATATATATATTTATCTTCCATATATATAGTATTTTCTGTTATGTTGTTATTTATATTATTTATTGTAATTCCATAATCTGATTTTTTAAAATGATACTGTTTTTTTGCTATTTCTTTATTATCTAAATTAAATATTGCTATATCTTCTTTGTTCTGAAATTTAAATATATTAAATTTTGCATCTCCATATTCTTCAAAAGATTTATAATGATCTAAATGTTCTTCGTAAAGATTTAATAAAATTGATATATTAGGTGATTTTTTTATGTATTGAAGTGCATGTGAAGATATTTCTAAAACAGTAATAGTATTCTCTTTTATCTTGTCAATTTCATCAAATATTGGTGTTCCTATATTTCCTAATAACTCTACATCTTTATTCTGATTTTTTAGCATTTCATAAATAAGCGAACTTGTAGTACTTTTCCCTTTTGTTCCTGTTATACCAATAGTAAGAGATTTTGAATATTCTAAAAACAATTCTAATTGTGAAGATATCTTATCTTCAAATTTTGATATATCTATGTTTTTAAATGATATTCCTGGTGATTTTAATATTATATCGTAATTTTCTATTTTTTCTAAATATTTACTACCTGTTATAAATTGTAAATTTTTATCTTTATTTAAATATTCATTTTCCTCATTGATATTTTCTTTATTATATCTAATATCTAATTGTTTTTTAGGTAAATGCTTTCTTATAAAATTATAAGTTGATTTTCCCTCTAATCCAAACCCTAGTATTGCTATTTTTTTATCTTTTAAAAAGCTAATTATTTCTTCAATCATTAAATATCGCCTTTCTTAAAATTTTATCGAATTTTTTTGGCAGATTATTTTCTTCATTATATCTTTTAGTTATATCCATAGTAGTATTTGTCAATTCATAGTTTTTTTTATAATACTCCAACAAATATGGCAATCTAATATTATTAGATAATAAATTTTGTATTGTTTTTGATATTGCAAAATTTACTTCTTCGTATGTTCCGTACGCATTCAAATGGCTTTATTTTTCCATGTCCACTTAAATCAATAAATGTACTTAATAAACTCTCTTTTTCATATAAATCTTGTTTAAATATTTTAACAAGACTGTCTTTATATAAAAATGGGCTTAGAATTATATATACAAATAAACATTTAGGGCAATTACCACACCATTCCCACGGCACAGTTTTACTTCCAACATTACAGCTTCTAAATATTTGATGATATTTATTATTCCTTGAAAAAAGCATTCCTATTTGTAGTTCATTAAGAGGCCTTAACATACTAAAATATTGTACTCCGGCTTTTAAATATTTATCTGCATACTCCCTAAAATCTTGTTCAAACTCAAAACTTTTTGAGTATTGATGATTTATTTTTTCTCCTTCTATATTGCTTTCATTTGCGCTTGATTCATTTGAAAGTGCAATATATTTCTTTCCTGTTAAATATGCTATTAAATATGATAAAAATGCAAGCATGCTCGAAAAAGGAGTATGGCCATTTAAAAAGCCTTTTTTATTTAACTCTAATAAATTTTTGTCTATTGTTCTTTTTACATATACTATTTTATCTTTATACCCTGCAATTTCAGCTGTTTTTACAGAAGGTTCTTTCCCTCCAATTATTAAACATAGGTTGTCATCTTTTTCTTCACTTAGTAATTCAACTGTTACGCAAGAATCTTTTCCTCCACCAATTGGAATTAATGTTCCTTTTAAAGTAGTTTTATCAAAACTTTCAAAATCTAATTTGTATTCTTTTTTTGTTTTTACTTCTATCTCTAGCATATCCTCCGCCGATACTTCTATGTTATTTATGTATCTATACTCTCCGAAGTCCAAAGTAATATAGCTTTTTGAACCAATCTATTTGTTCTTTATTCAAAGTTCCACATTCTATAATTACTTTTTTAGGACATGCACATTTCCAATAGCTAATTAATTCTATCATTCCTATATTAAATACTAAATTTTTTACAAAATCATTATCTATCCTTTTAAAGTTTATATTTCTTTTTTCTATTTCTATTGTAGGTTTAAATATTGATAGATTTGGTATTTCGAAACAATACTCTATTTTTATTCTATTTTCATCTTCTTTTATATTGTAACTTCTATATATAAATTCTTTATAATCATTTCTTAATTCATTAAAGTCTTTCATTTAACACCTCATAATATTTGTTTCCTGTTGCAGTCATGCATCTCTACTATAATATATACTAAAAAAGCGTAAATGTAAACTCATTTACGCTTTTAAATTATTTCTTGCAGTATAAATCATTGATTTTGTTATCTTTTTTAGTTAAATAAATTGTAATTTGTGTGATAAAATTGGTTCTTTATTGTGTAGGGGCTGGCGTCCTCGACAGCCCGATAATCATTAATTCAACACGGGTCGCCGGGGACGTCAACCCCTACAGCATTTGCAATAAATTTAACATGTTTTCGCGCGCGATTAAAATCGCCTCTACAATTATGTATTATAAATCTTCATCATTTTATCATCTAGTTTATTAACTAATTGAGCACATGCAACTAGTTCTTTTGACACTTTATTAGATAATTTTTTTGTTGGTTTATATTTTACTTCATGCTCTAAATTAGACCAAAAATCCATTGCCATTGTGCATATTTGTATTTCTACTTTTACAGAAAATATGTTTTGTCCAATATTTACTGGCACTTCCACTATTAAATGATAACTACTATAACCACTTTTTTTTGGATTAGTAATATAATCTTTTTCTTTTATTGTTTCACAATTAGGAAAGCTTTTTACCATTTCTTTAACAATAAATATATCTTGTTTTAATGGACATACTATTCTAATTCCTGCAACATCATTTATTTTTTCTATCATTTCTTGATACGTCAGTTCATAATTTTTCTTTTTCATTTTTTTTATTATACTATTTGGTTTTTTAATTCTAGATGTTACATTACTAATTAAATTATAATTATAAAAATAGTTAAACTGCTCTTTCATAATGTTTATTTTTACTTCTAATTCTTTTATCGCAGAAGAATATATAAACATTAATTTTTCAAAACTTTCATCTTTTACTTTTATACTCTTCTGTTTAAAAACTTCTTTATCAAATTTTAATAAATCTTTATCAATTTCCATATTCCATAATTCCTTTCTTTTGTTTTAATGATATTATCATTGAAATATGAATTTTATATTAAATTTATATTAATTTTTTCTTAAATAAATTGTAATTTGTTGTTTAGAGGTTAGAGATTGGAGATTAGAATTTAAAAATGTAGGGGCGGCAATCTGCCGTCCGAAAAATACGAAATTTATTGCAAACGTTGTAGGGGCGATTTTAATCGCC
>CALXNI010000076.1 GCA_944389715.1 uncultured Clostridia bacterium
ATTGCAAATGTTGTAGGGGTCGCCGCCCACGGCGACCCGCATATCAATATTTAAGGGTCGCCCAGGGGTGCGACCCCTACAGATTTTAAAATAAATTTAATAATACAAATTCCAATTTATCTAATTAAAAATAAAATTTTTCTTGCATATTTTATTATTGTGTGCTAATATAATTAAGTAGATTTCATAGGGGTATAGTGTTAATGGTAGCACATCGGTCTCCAAAACCGCCTGTGAGGGTTCGAATCCTTCTACCCCTGCCAAACTTTTCTTGCTTGGCAATTTATTTTTCCTATACAATAAGAAATATGCGGAAAAGTTTTTCTTTTCCGCATATTCTTTTCTGTTTACTTCTCTATTTTTTCTTAATATATGTCCCTATACTTCCAACCGCTAAAGTAATAAATAAACCTATGACAACACTATAGAACACATATAAAAAATGATTTAGAAAAACCTTGCTTTCATTTACTTTTTGTTCAAATAATGTTAAATCATCTTGAATTGTAACTTCAAGGTAATAGTACCCGTTTGAGTTTGCAATAATCAATTTTTTATTGTTTTCTTCAATTTCTATAATTGCATTTTCAGGTTTTTGTTCTATTATTTCATCTAAAGTTTTATTCCTTATTCCTTCAGCAAATCTTTCATATAAATCGAGATTAGTTGTTTTAGTATCCATTTCTTTAGAAATAACAATAGAACCTAAACTAATCCCTATGCTTATTGTTGCAATAGCAATAATAAACATTAGAAAGACAACTACATTATCTTTCTCTTTAAATAAAGACCGAATTTTAGAGTTTAAATCAGAAAGTTTTTTTTGCATGGAAATTTCCTCCACTTAATTTTATTTAGCTAAATTAGCTATGTATGAGATTTTATCACAATTCTACATTACTATCAATATTTTTAATTATAATTTTATTGTTCGAGGTGAGTATACTATATGAAATTTTTATCTAATCCTTTTAGTATAATCTTTTTAATTTTTTTTACTGCAATAATATTTAGTTTGTGTTTCTTTGTTCCGATTTTTTCACAATATGGATACGCACATTCTTATTCAAGTAATTCTAATTCATCTTTTGTAGAAATGTCTAATTCTAATTATTTATGGCCAACTCCACGGTTACACTACTATTACCTCCAAATTTGGATACAGAAATGCTCCTACAAATGGAGCTGGTACATATCATGGTGGAATAGATATTGGGGCTCCTTCTGGAGCAAATATAATTGCAACTTCCTCAGGTATTGTTTCTTTTACCGGATTTAGCGGTGCTAATGGATTTACTATTAAAATTGATTCTGGAAATCTAACTTTTATTTATTCTCATGTTTCTCCTGATTTTTTAGTATATGTTGGACAATATATACTAAAAGGAGATATAATAGCAATTGTTGGTCCAAAAAATGTTTACAATGTTCCTAATAATCCATATAAGGATTCTAATGGTAACCCAACAAATGGTGCAACAACTGGTCCTCACCTGCATTTTGCAATAAAAAAAGACGGCAAAGCCGTCAATCCTTTAGATTTTTTTTAAAAATCTAATATGTTTTTTCTATAGTCATAGTACATTTTTCTTAGTGCTTCTATTTTATCTTCTAACTCTATTGATAAATCAGATGCTAATTTATAATTTTCATCTTTTATCGCTTTTTTTATTCTTGTAAACAAACACTCATAATGAGTTGAATCTTTTGCAATATATTTTCTAATCTCATTTATTTTTGCCCAAGCAGTTAAATCATTATCTAATGCTTTTTCAGTTATATGTATTGGTTTATAATCTCTTATTTCATTAGTATACTCTGTAATAATTCTTTTACTTAACTCTTCTTTCCATCTTTTTATAACTGACAATTTAAAAGAATTTATTATTTTATCATTAAACACGTTGTTAATTTTTAAAATATTTAATTTTTTAGTTTGTTTATCTAGATTTTCTAAATTCTCGAATACACTTTTAGGGGCTTTTCCAAATAAGCTATCTCTTTGTTCCTCTGAGTAATCTTCAAAAACATCATTTTCGCTTCTATATTCTCGTTCTTTTTCAAGATATTCATATTCTTCGCCTTGTTTTTTTGAAATTTCTTTTAATAAATCATCATCAGTTTTATTTAAACTTAATGCATATTTTATTCCATCTAACATTGCCATATATGATACCGCTGTTGCTAAATATATATTTGTTTTTGGGTTTGGTGATCTTAATTCAAATCTTGTTGACATTTTATTATTAATATCTTTAATTAATGCTATCAATACTGTTCTATTTCTTGAAGGAAGCTCTGGATTTTTTCCTAATGATGTAACTATACAAATAGGCGCTTCATAACCTGGTTTTAATCTTTTTAGTGAATCATGTGTAGAGGATATAAAAGGATTCATTATTTCGTAATTCTTTAGTAGCCCCATTAATGCACCATATCCTATAACTCCTAAAAAATGTTTATCTCTACCATTAAATAAATTAACCTTTTTTCCATCTTTTAATATTGCCTTTGCTCCCAAATGTATATGCATGCCATTACCTGCAACATCTTCTATAGGCTTTGACATAAATGTAGTTTCTAATCCATATTTTAAAAATGTTTCTTGTATTAAATTTTTTATAAAAATTTGGTTATCAGAAGTTTGCATTGGTGTAGAAAACCTCCAATCAACTTCTAACTGTTCCATTACATGATTATATCTTCCATTTGAATCTAATTTTGCTTTTATTCCACCAACCTCTTTGTGCCCCATTTCTGGATTTAGTTCATATTTATCCATTAGAATTAAAGTTTTTTCTAAGGCAGTTCTTACAGGTCCATTTATTTTAGTCCAATATTGCTCTTGCAAGCATTCAGAAGCAGTTAATGCTTCTATTTCTGCTTTATCATTAGGTGTCTTAACCCAAAATTCTAGTTCAGATGCAGTATCTAATTCAATTTCCTTAACATCTTCTGCTTTAAATCCAACTATATTTTTAGGATTTTCTTGTAACAATTTTAGAACTTCTTCTTTAAAAGTTTTCTCTGCTAATTTTAATATGTTTCGAGAATCAACTGCACTTTTATCATGATATAAAAATGCTGGAATTATTATTGTTCCAATAGGTTTATTAGTTTCGTCATCTAATAAAGCTTCGTTATAGTCTATAAACCAATCACATTCTTTGTCTACTACCATATCAATTTTAGCATCATCTAATGTTGCAATTCCTGGCAATGCAACAGATGATCCATCTGTTTGAACAGCAATTCCATACAAAAATTCATCTAAATTTTTTAGAAATATATTTATTGGAATTTTTTCTTCTGTACCATTTCCATATAAGTCTATCCCCATTAATGATACAAATTTTATTTCAGGATAGTCTGATATTATCTTTTTTAAATCTTTCTCATTATGTTTTTCTTCTTTTATTTTATACAACATTTTTTCTGACATACATCTACTCCTTATATACAATAAAAAAAGTGGCACACTAAAAGTACCCCTTTTGTTACATATCTTCATCATCCTTGCAATGTGAGCAATCATCTCCACAGCAACCATCATGCCCGGTCACATTCGTCTCCCCAATCCAATTCTATAATATTATTACACTCTGGACATTGCACTTCATCTTTTATCTCTTCGCTGTCTACTACGAATTCATTATTACAATATGGACAAGTAATTGAAAAATCACATTCTTCATCTATATATAATTCTTTTTCCATTGATTTTATTTTATTTTCTAAATTTTCAACTTTTTCTTGTATACTTGATTGTCTACAAGCAATAGCTTCCATTCTCGAAACTGCCTTTTCTTCTATTTTATTCATTTCGTCAAAAAATAGATTATATAGATTAAAAATTTGTGTTTTTATATATTCTAAATCTTCCTTGTTTTGAATATTTTCTTCTAGATCTTCTAAAATCTTTTTGAATTTAACATTTAAATTAGCCATTTTTATTAAATCCTTCCTTTTTTATATTCTTTCCATATATTCACCAGTTCTAGTATCTATTCTAATTACATCTCCTGTATTAACAAATAATGGAACATTTATTGAGAAACCTGTTTCTAACTCTGCTGGTTTTGTTTGTCCAGCTCCTGCTGTATTTCCTGCAAAACCTGGTTCTGTATATGTAACTTCTAATTCAACAAATATAGGTGGTTCTACTGCAAATACGTTACCTTTAAAAGATAAAATTTTAACTGTCATATTCTCTTTTAAATATTTTAAAGTATCTCCTAAGTCACTTTTATTTAAAGGTATTTGATCATATGTTTCATTATCCATAAAGTAATATAATTCTCCGTCATTATATAAATATTGCATTTCTTTTTTCTCTATTTCTGCTCCTTGCAATTTTTCGGATGGATTAAATGTTATTTCTAAAACTGCTCCAGTTATTACATTTTTTAATTTTGTTCTTACAAAAGCAGCTCCTTTTCCTGGTTTAACATGTTGAAATTCTACTACTTTATATACTGAACCGTCTAGTTCAAATGTTGTTCCGTTTCTTACATCTCCTGCCATATAAACTTCTGCCATAAATTATTACCCCTTTTCTATTATATTTAAATCTTTTACATTTTAATATATTTTATGGAAAAAATCAAGCATTTATACAATTTACTAAATTAATAGCTTGAAATTTTCGTTTTTAAAAGGATTACTATTAATATATAGTTTATGTCGTTTTATTCTATTTTTAATATTTTCTATGATTTCTACTGATTTTGTTAAAACAACTATATTTTCTAATTTGTCATCAATATTAATGCATTCTATAAAATCTTCTAAATCATCATAGATTTCTGCTTCTATTCCGTTTACTATTGCATATCTATACAAATTTGACTGTAATTCTAAATACTCTTCTTCATCACAGTATATTGCCATGTTTTTAAAAGGAATATATTTTAATTTTTGTATCCCATTCTTTTTATATTTATAATATGTATTTGTATTCCCTACACATATTATATTATTAACTTGATTTTGTATTTCTTTTATCTCTTCTATTTTCACTAAGTTAAACAAATTTATCATTTTACATATTTTATATTCTGCTAATATATTATTAAAAATATCTATTAGCAATTTATTGATTGCAATCATGTTATCCTCTATTGTTGCTAATATAAGTTTTTTTTGCAACAAGGATTGCATACATAAGTTTATTGTTATATATGGATTTCCATAATATGAAACTAGTGTTATCTCTTTTTTATTTCTTTTAACGATATTCTCGTTTTTGTAGGCTTCCAACAAATTTAATATATTTTCTAAATTTGTAATTTGACTACAATTTTTTATATCAATATTACTTAGGCTTAAAAAAGTGTCTTTATTATTGATTAATTCTTTTTTAAATATTTCTATTATTTCAATAAACGTATTTGTGTCAATATATAATTCTTTTATGTTAAAATTTTCTTTTATAAAATTAACCATTAATTTTCTCCTATTATACTTTGATTTCGTTTTATTCTTTCAATTGCTTCTTCTATTTTCATTAAGTCTTCTTCAGACCACCTAGATCCCTCTTCTATTCCAAAATGTGTCTTTATATCTTTTCCCCAACTATCTACCAAATGAATTATTTTACTAACTTCTTTTAAACCAATATCTTTAATTATTTCCTGTCTACATACTTTATTGTTTTTTATAATTCTGCTTTTGTTTTTATTATAGTACTCTTCATCTAATATATATGTTGCAGCACCATATGATGGGTTTCCGCTTTTATCAAGTATTTTTTCAATTATTACTTCCTGAAAATTAGGAAGGTACGCTATCATATGTCCATCTAAAGTCATCTCAAAATAGTAATCTTTATCTAATGCACTTATTAATCTCATTCTATCAAATGGATCAGTAATATGTTTTTGATATTTATTTTTTTTACCTTTTTCTTCGATTCTTTCCTCCGTTTCTCCTTTGCTAACAATTTCCGAATCGATTGTTAAGCATTCACCTATTAAATAGCTTCTATTATTTTTATCTTCTTCACTTTCTTCTGGAAAAATGCTACCAATAAGCATAAATTTTTGAGTAATATTAGGAGATGTATTTACTATACTAGCAATTATATCTAAATCAATTGTTCCTATTTGATATAATTCTCTTACCTTTGTTGGAGGTAATTTTCCTTTTTCGCATTGTTTAAATAGTATTGATGGTCCAATCCAATCTATACATTTTTGTATTGTTACAATATCTAAACTGTATAAATCATCCATAATATCTAATCCATAATCTTCACCATTAGCATTTATAAGTTTTTCTATTAAACTTTCAACATCTACTTTTTTGTCTTCCATCAAATGTTTATATAATATAGAAAATCTACTTAATCTTTTTGCTTCTTCTGTTTGCAAATCTCGTATTTCTTTTGATTGATCTGACCACTCTGTAGAGTATATCATTTCTTCATATAATAATTTAAATTTTTCATTATAATATTCTTCTGAGAGTTCACTCATATCAATATTTCTAGTTATCTCTAAATTTAGTTTTCCTTCTAAATACATGTTTAATATATCTTCGTCTGTAATTTCTTCATTATCTTTTAAATATTCAGTAAGTTCTATAGCACATTGCAATATCCTAGTTTTATCATTATCATCCGTTTTTGCATCATAGCTTTTACTAACATTAATAAGGTCCTGTAAATTTATATTTGCAATTTTTCTTTTTTGTGCGTCATCTATTAAATTTCCATCTAATATTTGTTTATGTATATCTTCAATTTCTTTATCAGTAACATAATCATTTTTTTTTTTTTTTTCTAAAAATTGTTCTATATTTTCTTTGTTTGCACATATTGCTTCTGAACCATTCTCTAAAAATATAGAATATGAAATATCCTCATATTTACCTTTTTTTAATTCTTTATATATTTGTCGTAAAAATTCTATACTAACCCCTAATTCTACAGAATTATTTTCATTTAATTTTACACCTTTAATTTGTTCTTGTTTTCTAATTTTTATTCCTAACATAACTCTTGCTGCAGAATTTAATAATAAATCTGTAATATCTATATATTGTAAATTATCTTTTAAATAATTTATTGTAGCATCTTGAAACTCATTTTCAAACGTACTAACTATTTTTTCATCACTTTCTTCTTTTAATAATTTTTCAAAATCTTCTAAAGAAAGTTGCTTCTGTTCTAAAAAAAATTGATTTATAATTTTGTTCATAACAATTTGGAACATTCCATCTGAAAATTTAGAATCTATTATGTTTTTTAAGTCTTCTATATTTGCTATTATTAATGAATGCATTATAAGTCTCTTAAGCCTATCACTTTTTATAGAAGAAAGTTTCTTCCTGTTTTCATTTGTTATAATTTCATAATCAATAATATTACTATTACCAATATAAAATTTAAAGATATAAAATTTTCTGTCTCCCAAAATTAAATTTTTTAGCTCAGCTAATTCTTTTGTTTTCATTGATTGTGAAAATTTTCTGTAAATATTAGAAAGAATATTAAGCTTCCAATTATTATCATTATTCATCTCTGGATTTTTAGCTATTATATTGCATATTGCTAACATTCTCATTCTTTTATCATTTTTATCCAAGCCTATTTTTTGTACTTCAGTATTTGCAAGCTTTTTAATATAGTTTTTTTCTTTTTCTGAAAAAAAACTTAATAAAAGTTCTTCAACATCTTCTCCAATTATTTTTTCATATTTTTTTATTATCTCCAATACTGTATAATCGTCAATATTAGCCATATAAATCTCCTTTGATCAATATTATGTAAATATTATACAATATATTTTAGTTTTTTGCAAATTAAAAAGCTGCCTATATTTTTGCAAAGCAGCTTTTGTTTTATATCACAACATAACCCTTGTTTGATTTTGTGAGTGCTATACAATCATTTTTATTAACTAACACGGTATCTTCTATTCTTATTCCATATTTACCTGGTAAATATATTCCTGGTTCATCAGTTATAACCATATTTGCTTTTAAAAAGCTTTCATTTTTTATATTTACATTTGGCATTTCATGAATCTCTAGTCCAACTCCATGCCCTAATCCGTGTATTAGTGCATAATTATTAAATTTGAAACTATCCTCTACACTTCTAGATATAGTTTTTATATTATAATTATTTCTAATTTCATCTAATACATATTCTTGGTTTTTTAATACTAAATCATATACAGGTTTTATTTCTTCTAATATACACCCCATAAATATAGTTCTTGTCATATCAGAACAATATCCATTATACTTACATCCCATATCTATTAAAATTGGGTCAGCCATTTGAATTTTTCTTTCTCCTGGTTTCCAATGTGGAATTGATGAATTAGGTCCACTAGCGACTATAGGATCAAAAGAAACGCCTTCTGCTCCATGTGTTTTAAAAAACATTTCTATTTCCAAAGCAACTTGTTTTTCTGTCATTCCTTCTTTTATAAATGTTAATAAATAATCAAAACAATTATCAGTAATCTCACATGCTTTTTTTATATTTTCGATTTCTTCCTCATCTTTAATCATTCTTTGTTTTTCGATTATTCCTTCTGTTTCTACCATATTGTTAATTCTATATCTTTGTTTTAACTTTTTATATTGCTCATATGTAACATAACTTTCTTCAAAACCTATATTTTCGCAAAATACAAAAAAGTTTTCTGCTTCTTCCTTTGAAATATCTCTTACATCTGCAACTATTATTTCATCATCTATTGTTAAAGTTCTATTAACATCTTCTATGTACATTGTATAAGTTATGTATATATTTTCTTTCCTTGTTATTAATAATATACCTTGTATTTCAGGGTCAATATTAGTTAGATATTTTATATTTATAGGATTAGAAACTATCATTCCTTCCAGATTTAAACTTTTTAGCCTTTCTCTTAATGCACGTATTTTATAATTCATATTTTCACCCTCTTCCAAAATATAGATATTTTTTATTTATATAAGCAAAACATCTGCCCCCTGCATTTATCTTATTTTAATACATTCCTAAAGTAAATATTTCTATTAATATTGTAAACAAAATACTAAATGGTACGAATATTGTTATAATGGATGAAATTACTATAAATGGTCCAAAAGGTATATATGTATTTGCATTCTTTCTGTTAACTATCATATAAACAATGCTTACAATAGCTCCAATTAAAAAAGCTAAAACTGAAATTAAAACTATGTTTTGAAGACCAAAATATAGCCCAAGTGCTCCCATTAATTTTACATCACCCATTCCCATAGCTTCTTTACCTGCTATAAGTCCTCCAAGTAATGTAATAAGTAAAAAGATTCCTCCACCTGCAATCATTCCAAAAAACATATTTAATGCTATATTAATGTTAGTAAATCCATGCATAAAAACAAATACTAATCCTATTTCAAACATAAGCAAATTTAACCTGTTTGGAATTATTTGTTCTTTTAAATCTACTACAAAGGCAACTTCTAACATTGGTAATAATAATAAATATTTTATTAAATCTAAATTTTGGCTAAAAGTATCGTTAATTCCAAACTTATATAGTAAAAGCATATAACCAATTAGAGTAACAAAAATTAATATATAATTTGGAATCATTACTCTTTTATATTTTTCAAAACTTTCTCTTGAAAAAATCTTTTGTTCTTTTAAAAAGCATCTATTACAATAATCTACAAACTGTCCAACAATTACTCCTATTATAGCTAATAAAACATAATTAAGTATATGTACATCATTAAAATACATTTTTATCTCTCGCTTTCTAGTTTTACCTTTTTAATATATCTTTTTATTATAAAATTTTCTAAAGGTCTTTTTACTTTTGTTATAAATATGTCTTTTTTGTCTAGTGGTTTAGTTAAAATAGTAAACATTCCCATTCTATTTCCACCGAAGTATATCTGTCATTATTTGATCTCCAGCTACTGCAATATTTTTTGCATCTAATTGTAATAAATTCATTGCTTTTATAAATCCATTTTTAAATGGTTTTTTTGCAAAATTTATATATTGCAAATCCAATTCTTTTGCTACTTTTTTTACTTTTTCAATTTTATTAGTGTTAGACAATATACATATCTTTATGCCTTCTTTTTTTAAATTTTCACACCAATTCTTTGAACCATCTAATATTTTTAGATTAAAATCAATAAGTGTATTATCTACGTCTAATAAAAGTCCTTTTATATTATTCTCTTTTAGTAAATTTAAAGATATTTCTTTTACATTATCTAAATATATATTAGGATAAAAAATCATCTTCTCCTCCATTTATGCCTATATATTATCAATATCTTTAATTAATGTCAAGATTTTTGCTCAGAGCAAAAAAATTGTAATTTGTTGTTTAGAGATTAGAGGTTAGAGGTTGGAGATTAGAAATTAATTGCAAACGTTGTAGGGGCGGGGTTCCACACCCGCCCAGAAAAAAATTTATTGCAAATGTTGTAGGGGCGGGCCTTGTGTCCGCCAGAAACAAAATAATTGCAAATGTTGTAGGGGTCGCCGCCCACGGCGACCCGCATATCAAATTTTCGGGTCGCCCA
>CALXNI010000077.1 GCA_944389715.1 uncultured Clostridia bacterium
TTTAAAAGGAAGAGGTACAAATGATATTAAAGAGAATTAAAGTAAATGTTGGAAGTGTAGGAGAAACAAATTGCTATATAGTTCAATGTGAAGAAACAAAAGAAACAATGGTAATAGATCCAGGAGCAGATGTAGATAAAATAATCGAAATGCTAGATGCATTACATGCAAAAGTAAAATATATATTACTTACACACTGCCATGGAGATCACATAGGAGGAGTAAATGAGTTAAAACAAAAAGTTCGGAGGAAAAGTTTTAATTCATAGGGAGGATGAACCAGGGTTAAAAGAACCAATGATTAATCTCGGAGAATATATAGGACTTGGAACTATAATAGTAGAAGCAGATTCAAGGCTAGATGATAAGGATTTAATTCATATTGGAAACATAGAATTTAAGGTGTTACATACACCAGGTCATACTTGTGGGGGAATATGCCTTTATTCAGAAAAAGAAAAACTATTATTTTCAGGAGATACAATGTTTAGAGGATCTTGGGGAAGAACCGATTTACCAACAAGCAGTTTCGAAGAAATAATAAAATCAATAACAAATAAATTAATGGTACTTCCAGAAGACACAATAGTATATCCAGGACATCGGAAAATCAACAATAATAAAAGAAGAAGAACCTATTTATTTAGAATTAAAACCAAAAACGTATTAAAAACACGTAGGGGTCGCTGCCCACAGCGACCCGAAAAACAATATAAATTAATGCGGGTCGCCGAGGGCGGCGACCCCTACAATAAACTAATATAAAGGAGAATAATATTTATGAATAAAGTACAGCCAAAAACATTATCAGGTTTTATGGAATTACTTCCAAATGAGCAAGTTTTATTTAACCAGATGCAAGATAAAATAAGAGCATCATACGAAAAATTTGGATTTTTACCAATAGATACTCCAATAATCGAAAGCTCTGAGGTATTACTTGCAAAAGCAGGAGGAGAAACAGAAAAACAGTTATATAGTTTTACAAGAGGAGATAGTAATTTAACACTTAGATTTGATTTAACTGTTCCTCTTGCAAAATATGTTGCAGAATATTATAACCAAATAACATTTCCTTTTAGAAGATATCAAATAGGAAAAGTTTATAGAGGAGAGCGTGCACAGCGTGGTAGATTTCGTGAGTTTTATCAATGTGACATAGATGTAATTCGGAGATGGAGAATTAAATATAATAAACGATGCAGAAATACCAGCAATAATGTACGAAACATTTAAAAGTTTAGGACTAGATAATTTTACAATACATATTAATAATAGAAAAATATTAAATGGATTATTTGAAGCGGCAGATGTAAAAGAAAAGTCTATAGACATAATGAGAACAATAGATAAAATAGAAAAAATAGGAAAAGAAACAGTAATTGCAATATTTAAAGATGATTATAAAATGGAAGAAAAAAGTATAAAAACAATAATTGATTTTATAGCAATAAATGGAACAACAGACGAAAAAATAAAAAAATTAGAAACGTTAGGAATAGAAAATGACTTATATAAAAAAGGAGTGGAAGAATTAAAAGAAGTAGTTAAATACATAAGACTATTCAATGTACCAGAAGAAAATTTTGAAATAGATTTAAGCATAGCAAGAGGACTTGACTATTATACAGGAACAGTATACGAAACATTTTTAAATGACTATAAATCAATTGGAAGTATTTGTTCAGGTGGAAGATACAACGACTTAGCAGGATACTATACAGATAAAAAATTACCAGGTGTTGGTATGTCTATAGGGCTTACAAGATTATTCTTTATATTAAATGATATAGGTCTAATAAAAACAGACAAAAAATCAATCGCGGATATACTCGTAATATCAATGGTAGAAGATTTAAGTAAATCAATAGAAGTTGCAAATACTTTAAGAAATGCAGGAATAAAAACAGAAGTATATTTTGATAATAAAAAGATAAAAGCCAAATTTAAATATGCAGACAGATTAAATGTGCCTTATGTAATTGTAATCGGAGAAGACGAAATTAAATCAGGATTATTAACAATAAAAAATATGAATGAAGGAACACAAGAACAATTAGAAATTGAAAAAATTATAGAAAAATTAAAAAGCTAAAAATAGAACAATTTTTTACAGAGATGTGTTGAAAAGTGAAAAAGTATAATATTAATTATAAATTAAGGTTAGAGAAATACAAAATAAAAAATGGAGGTAAAGAAAGATGGAGGGAAAACAACCAATAAAAATTAGTTTAGCAACAGTAATTTGTCTGTTTATTATCTTTACTTTAATAGTAGCTTTAGTTGGAATGTGGTGTTACTATAATTTAATAGATAATAAAGAAGAAAGTAAAAATCCAAATAACGAATTATCAGGATTTGAACAAAATTATATAGTTTCTGATGAAAACGAAACAAAAAAGATAGATGAAAGTAATGATTTGGTTTATGATGCTGAATATACATATGATAATTTAGCAGGAAAATCATATACAAGTGAATTTGGAGAAACATATTCATTTGAAGATATTGTTGTTCCATATATTAACATTAAATCAGAAGATGCAACTAAAGCAAATAATGAAATTGAGCAGTTGTTTGAAGAATTAGCAGAAAAATTTAAAAAGGAATTAGAAAGCACTAAAACATGGTATGCTATTTCAAACTATAAAACTTTTATAAATAATGAAGTGTTATCAATAGTTATAACATTAGAAACTGGTGGAACAGATGTAGAAACATATGAATATTATACATATAATTTTGATTTAAATACATTAAATAAATTAAGTTATAGTGCTGTATATGAAAATATAGGAGAAAATTCTAATAATATAGATTCAAAAGCAAAAGATGCAATAAGAAATTGCGAATTATTATCTAAATTTAGTAACGAAGCAAATATTAACACATATATAAATAAAAGCATAGAAAATTATGAATATTCTGTAAAAGATAATTCAATAAAATATTTTTTAGATAATAATGGAGAATTAAATATAATTGTAAATATAGAAGTTCCAGTAGGTAGAGGTCATTTTGAGGAAATAATAACTATAAAATAATTAAAAAATTTTTAAAATTATAATTAAACATATAAAACAAATGGTAAATATAGAATTGCCATTTGTTTTTGTTTGCTTTTCTAAATCATATTAGCTATGTTTATGGAATATATTTTAAATAAGATAAATTTTGCAAAGGAGAAACAATTAATGAACATAGCAGTAATAAATGTAAAGGACTTAGTTAAATATATTCTTAAATTTTTTATAATAATTTTTTTAATTTTATTGCTAGTAAAAGGAATAAAAAACGTAAGTGGATTAGCACAAAAAAAAGAGATAAAACAAGTAATAGAAAATACAAGTACTCAAATAAATGAATATTCTTTTTTAAATTGCTTAGATTTAAGTATATCTCTATTTTCATATAATAAAACTGAAGAAACCAATGAAAATCTATTAACAAATAATAAAATTCTTGCTATGGGAGCAGGGATTTTTGATGAATCAATTTATGAAAATACAGATTTAATAATAAATGAGGAAGAAATAACTATTGACGATGTTGAGGAGCTAGCAAGTCAAGTAGCAGAACTTCCAGAAAATGTAACTGTAGAAAGCGTAGATGAAAACAACATAACACCAAAAGTTACAACATCATATGGAAGCGTTCAAATAAATAATCAAAGTGACTATGAACTAACAGAAGATATGTTAGTTCCGGATGTAGAAATTACAAATAAAAAAGATATATTAATTTATCACACACATACATGTGAAAGCTATACTTCAAGCCCGCGGATATGAATATGAAATGACAGGAAATTATAGAACAACAGATTTAAACTATAGTGTTGCAAGAGTAGGAACAGAACTTACAAATTATTTAAAAAACAAGGGCTTTAATGTAGAACATAACACTACATATCATGATTATCCTGCATATTCTGGCTCATATAATAGGTCGTTAGAAACAGTACAGGGATTATTACTAGAAAGTGATACACAAATAGTAATAGATCTTCATAGAGATGCAGTAGGAAGCTCAAATACTTATGCACCAACAGTAAAAATAAATGATCAATATGCAGCACAATTAATGTTTGTAATAGGAACAGATGGAGGAGGGTTAGAGCATCCGAATTGGAATCAAAATCTAAAATTTGCAATAAAAATTCAAGAAAAAGCAAATGAAATGTACCCGGGGCTTTTTAGACCTATTATAGTTAGAAATTCAAGATATAACCAACATGTAACAACAGGCGCGTCAATTATAGAAGTAGGGGCAACAGGAAATACTTTGGACCAATGTATATTAAGTATGCAATGCTTAGCAAATATATTTGAAGAGGTAAGCAAATAGTTAATGTTCAGACTAAAATTTAAAAATATAGAGTATGTAGGGGCGAATTGCACAAACACTCGGGGTCACATTCGTCGCTTCATAAATTGATGTGTTTTAACAGATTTATAATATTTTGCATTTAACATTAAAGATTATAATTTGGTCTGAACATTAACGAACATTAACCTATAAAAATAGAAATTTTAAAAAAATAGTTGTAAAAAAGCAAGTTAATTGATATACTATCAAATATAAGTATATCAATTTTTTTAGGAGGTAATATAATGGACGAAGAAAATATAAAGGAAGTAAATAATGAAGAACAAACAAATTTAGAAGAAACTACTACAGAAGGAATACAAATAGCAGATGATGTAGTTGCAATAATTGCTGGTAAGGCTGTATCAGAAGTAAATGGAGTTGCGGGTATGGCAGGAGGATTTGCAGGAGGAATTACAGAAGTACTTAGTGGAAAGAAAAATTTAACTAAAGGAATAAAAGTTGATAACAATGAAAAAGAAATAAAAATTGATGTCAATATAATTGTAGAATACGGAGTAAGAATACCAGATGTAGCATTTGAAATTCAAAACAGAGTAAAAAAAGCTGTTGAAACAATGACCGGATTAAAAGTCTCAAATGTAAATGTTCATGTACAAGGTATAAGCACAACTGAAGAAAAAATAGAAACAGAAGAAACAGAAAACAAACAAGAAGAACAAAATTAATTTAAGTTGTGATAAGCAGAATAGAAGAAAAGGAGAAAAATATGAAATTTTTAGATAGATTTAATTTAGTACTATTTTCAATATTAATTTTACTAATATCATTAATAATATGTTTATTATCATTCGGATGGTTAAGCCTAGACTTAGTTTTAGATGGAATAGAATCATTAGTAACTAATGTAGTTGCAAATAATATTTCTTTAGGAATAGCAATAGTTCTAATTTTATTAGCAATAAAATCAATTTTCTTTAATTCCTTCTCTAAAGAAAAGATGGAAAACAAAGAAGGAATTTTATTAGAAAATGATAATGGTAAATTATTAGTATCTAAGGATACAATAGAAAGCTTAACAAATGCAGTTGTTAAATCTTTTGAAAGTGCAGAAAGTGTTATGACAAAAGTAGATGTAGATAGTGAAAGTCATGTAAAAATATATATAACACTATTTGTATATCCGGATGCAATAATAAAAGAATTGTCTAGTAAACTTCAAGCTAATGTAAAGGAAACTATAAAAAAATCATTAGATTTAGATGTAACAGAAGTAAATATTAGAATTAAAAATATAAGTGTTAAAAAAGAACCAAATATAAAAGAATAAAAGGATGTTAACAATATGGAAGATATAAAAAATTTTTTAATTAAATATAGAGGTGCAATAATTGGTGGATTAATTGCATTAATTGCAATGCTTTTAAATCTTCACAAAGTTGTAATTTTTATTATAATCTTAGTTGCTGGAATTCTTATAGGAAATTATGTACAACATAATAAAGAATTTGTAAAAGACAAATTAAAATCGTATATTGATAAATTATAATTGGAGGAAGTATGAACAGGTCACAAACAAGAGAACTAGCATTTAAATTACAATATCAAATAGAAATACAAAAAGAAATAAGCAACGAAGATATAGCTTTGTTTTTAGAAAATAATCAAGTAAACTCAAAAGAAGCACAAGAATACATTGAAGATGTAGTAAAAGGAATTTCTAAACAATCTACAGAAATTATTGAAGAAATATCAAGAAATTTAAAAAAAGATTGGGAAATAGATAGAATTTCAAAGATAAATCTTGCTTTGTTAAAACTTGCTATTTATGAAATAAAATATAAAAAATTACCTTTTAAAGTAGTAATTAATGAGGTAGTAGAACTTGCAAAAAAATATGGAGAGGAAACCTCACAATTATTTATAAATGGAATTTTAGCAAGCATTGTTAAGGGAGAGTAAAATTTTGAAACCAGAACCAATTACAGTAACTTACTTAAACAAATATATTAAAGAAAAAGTAGCAGAAGATGAATATTTAAACAATGTTTTTGTAAAGGGTGAAATATCTAATTTTAAACACCATTATACAGGGCATATGTATTTTACACTTAAAGATGATGCATCTTTAATTAAATGTATAATGTTTAAATCATCAACAGCTACTTTAAATTTTGTGCCTAAAGACGGAACAAAAGTTTTAGTACTAGGAACAGTTTCTGTATTTGAAAGAGATGGAATCTATCAAATATATGTAAAAGCAATGAAAGAAGATGGAATAGGCGATTTATATAAGGAGTATGAAGAACTAAAAAACAAACTAGAAAAAGAAGGCTTTTTCGATATAAAACACAAACAGAAAATACCATTTATGCCAAAAACAATAGGAGTTTTAACATCAAAAACAGGTTCTGTTATACGAGATATAATAAATGTGTCAACAAGGAGAAACCCAAATGTACATATTAGACTATTTCCAGTAGCAGTTCAAGGCAAAGGAGCAGAATTAGAAATAGCAGATGCAATTAGGATAATGAATGAAAAAAAATTAGCAGATGTATTAATTCTTGCAAGAGGTCGGTGGAAGCATTGAGGATTTATGGCCATTTAATGAAGAAATCACTGCAAGAGCAATATACAATTCTAAAATACCAATTATTTCAGCAGTAGGACATGAAACAGATTTTACTATTGCAGATTTTGTAGCAGATTTAAGGGCACCAACACCATCTGCTGCTGCAGAACTTGCTGTACCAGATATAGAAGAGATAAAGAAAAAAATAGAAACATATAATCAGAGGTATAAAATATCGTTAAAAAAGAAAATAGAATTTATGAAAATGAGATATCAAAAATGTATGGCATCTAAAGTATTTACAGATCCTACATCAAGAATAAAAGAAGAATATATAAAATTAGATCTAAAAATAAAAGAAATAGAAAATTTAATAATTACAAAAGTAAAAGATTTAAAAAATAATGCAATAGAAACTATAGCTAAATTAGATACATTAAGTCCATTAAAAACATTAACAAGAGGATATATAATTGCACAAAAAGAAGGAAAAGTTTTAAAGAGTATAAAAGATTTAGAAAAGGATGATATAATAAATTTACGATTTATAGATGGAGAAAAACAAACCAAAGTTTTATAGGAGAAATTTATGGATAAAAGAAAAAAATTAATAACATCAATTATATTAGCAATAATTTTAGTAATAATAGTTATTTTGTTAATAGTAAAATTAATACAATTAAGAAAAAATAAAGAAGTTACAGAAGTAACAAACACTAACGAGAATATTGTAGAAAATAATGTAATAGAAAATAATGCTATAAATAATCAAACAGAAAATACTTTAAATGAAAATATTGAGATAAATAGCAATGAGCCACAAGTTGAAGAAACTGAAGAAGATAATCCAAGTGAAGAAACAGAAGAAATTTCTAAAAGCGAAATGGAAACAGAAGAAGAAAACGAACAAAAAGCTTTAAATATTGCTAAAAATGACTGGGGAGAAGATGATACAGTATATTTTTCTTTAGGAGGAATAAACGGTAAAAATTCTGAAGGTAAATATATAGTAGAGGTAAGAGAAAAAGATACAACATACCTTATTAATACTTACACAATTGATGTAAATACAGAAAAGTTTACAAAAGAGTAAGCTAAGTATATAAAGAAAGGAAATAAAAAATGATAGAAAAAAAAGAAGTAAATTTTGAGGAGAATATGCAAGAACTAGAAAAAATAGTACAAGAATTAGAAAAAGGAGATTAAAATTTAGATGATTCAATTAAAAAATTTGAAGAAGGAATGAATTTATCTAAAAGTATAAGTGATTATTTAGAAGAAGCAGAAAAAAAGATTACAATTTTAGTAAAAGGCAAAGATGGAGAATTGGAGGAACAAGAGTTTTAAATTGATTTTATAAATTGTAATTTGTTGTTTAGAGGTTAGAGATTGGAGATTAGAATTTAAAAATGTAGGGGCGGCAATCTGCCGTCCGAAAAATACGAAATTTATTGCAAACGTTGTAGGGGCGATTTTAATCGCC
>CALXNI010000078.1 GCA_944389715.1 uncultured Clostridia bacterium
GGTTGGAGATTAGAAATTAATTGCAAACGTTGTAGGGGTCGCCGCCCACGGCGACCCGCATATCAATATTTAAGGGTCGCCCAGGGGTGCGCCCCCTACAGATTTAAAATAAATTTACCCACACAAACTACAATTTATAGGAGAACAAATGATAAAAAAAATAATAATTATATTTATTTTAATACATATTTTTATAATCCCAAAAACATATGCGACGGAAGAAATTATATCTTCTCAAATGGATGCATTAAATATATCTTCTTTTATAAAAGAGGGAGAAATTTATACAAAAGATGTTTTTCCAGATATGGATTTAAATAACTTTTTGAATTCAGCAATTAAAGGAGAAATAGACAACAAAAGTATATTAGAAAATATTTTATCCCTATTTGGTGGTGAAATATTAAATGCAATTTCTTTATTGGGAAGTATTTTAATAGTAATAATAATACATAGCATATTAAAAAGTTTTAGTGATAATTTAAATAATAATGGAATTGGACAAATAGCTTACTATGTAGAATATATACTTATTGTTACATTAATAATGTCAAATTTTTCAAATATTATAAATATGATTAAAGATGCTATTTCAAATTTAGTAGGATTTGTTAATTGCCTAGTTCCAATATTACTTGCTCTTATGTCAGCAACTCGGAAGTATTGCATCAGTTTCTTTAATACAACCACTAATTCTTTTTGCAATAGTATTTATTGGAAATACAATAACCCTACTTGTATTACCAATAGCACTTATTGCTACATCTCTTAGTATAATATCAAACTTATCAGATAAAGTACAAATAGGAAAGTTATCTAATTTTTTAAAATCTGGTATTACCTGGTTTTTAGGTATAGTAATAACAGTATTTGTAAGTATTTTATCTCTAGAAGGAACATTAACAAGTAATGTAGATGGACTTACTGCTAAAGGAATAAAAGCAGCAGCTTCAACATTTATACCAGTAGTGGGAAAAGCCCTAGGAGATTCAGTAGATATGGTACTTGGTTCAACTTCGCTCTTAAAAAATTCTATTGGAATAGTTGGCATGTTTGTTGTAATTGGAATATGTCTAATGCCAATAATAAAACTTTCTATACTTACAATTACATATCATTTTGCTTCTGCCATATGTGAGCCATTGGCAGATAAAAAAATTGTATCTTTATTGGAACAAATGGGAGGAACTTTTAAAGTGCTTTTAGGAATAATGTTTTTTATAGCTGTTTTATTAATTATAGGACTAGCTATGTGTATCAAAATATCAAATAGTGGAATGATGTATAGGTAGGTGATAATTTTGATAAAATTTATAAACTCTTGGGCACAAGGTATAATACTAGCGGTAATTATAGCAACAATAATTGAAATAATTTTACCAGAGGGAAATAATAAAAAATACGTAAAAACAGTTATAGGAATTTATATATTATTTACAATTGTATATCCATTGATAACAAAAATAACTGATAAAAATATTAATCTAAACTCTATAATAAACAGTACAACAAAAGAAATGAGTAAATATGATAACAACAATTTGATTACTATTGAAACAAATTCTTATATAGAAAATGCATACAAAGAAAAGATAGAAGAAGATATAAAACAAAAAATAGAAGAAAAAGGATACAGGATATTAGAGTTAAATTTGTATATAGAAATAGAAAATGAAGAAAGCTATGGACATATTAATTCAATAGTTCTCCAATTAGAAAAATATAATATCGAGGAAACTAATACTGTAAATAATGTAGAAGAAATAAATATAAATGTAACAAATAACAAGGTAAATCAAAAAGATAGCCAAACAAATAATGTTATTTCAGAAGAAGAAATAAAAGAGTTAAAGGGATTTTTGAATAGCACATATTCAGTCGAAATAGAAAAAATACATATAAATGAATAACAATAAGGAGGCTTTTATGTTTAGAGATAAATTTCAAAATTTTAAAAGTATAATAGTAAAAAAAACAGAGGGAAACAATAAAAGAAATATTGAAAATCTAGTAGTATTTCTAATACTTTTAATAATAACAGTAATTGCAATAAACACTATATGGGGAGGAGAAAAAGAAGAAGTTAAACAAGAAGAAAATACATCCTACAAGCAATTAGCGAATAATCTTAATAATGAAATAAATAGTAATAATCAGGAAATTGCTGAATATAATTTAGAACAGAGTTTAGAGGACATACTATCCAAAATTGCAGGTGTTGGAAAAGTAGAAGTACTAATTACATATTCAGAAACTAGTGAAGTTGTAGCAATGTATAATGAACAATACACATCTAGTAATACAGAAGAAACAGATACAAATGGAGGAGTAAGAAAAATTGAACAAACAGACACAAATAAAGAAATTATTTATGAAGAAAAAGATGGAGAAAAAACTCCAATAACTCAAAAAGTAGTTATGCCAAAAATAGAAGGTGCAATAATTACAGCTGAGGGAGCAGAAAATGCAAATATAAAGACAAATATTATTCAGGCAGTATCTGCCGCAACTGGACTTGCTACTTATAGGATACAGGTATTCCAAATGAAACAGTAAATAAGAAGAAGGAGAGACTTTATGAAGATTTTAAAAAGAAATCAATTAATTATTTTAGTAATATCATTAATGTTGATAACAGCAGGTTATTTAAATTTTACAGCAAATCAAGAAAATATAATGACTAGTACAATAGCAGATAGGAATGATACTACAATTGGTGATGCAGAGTTAGTTAGCACAATACCTCATGAGGAAAATAGAACAGAAGAAACAGAGAATAATATAACTGTGAATAATGAAGAAGAGAAAGATATAGCTGCTACAGAAACAGAAACAGCAGAAAGTAGCATAACAGACACGAATGAAACTGTACAAACAAATTCAGAAGACTATTACTTTACGACATCAAAACTAGAAAGAAATACAATGTATTCTGAACTTTTGGAAACATATCAAGAAATGTATAATAATACAAATGCAACAACCGAAGCAAAATCAGAAGCGCTTACAAAAATAAATAATATTAATAATACAAAAAATGCTATAATGATAGCAGAGAATTTAATACTTGCAAAAGGATTTGAAGATGTAGTAATATTTGCAAATGAAGGTAGTGTAAGTGTAATAATAAAAGCATCAGAATTAAAGCAAGAAGAAGTAGCACAAATACAAAATATTGTTTCTAGAGAATTAAATGTAGGTGCAGAAATAATACATATTAGCAATAAATAAAAACAATATTATTAACAGAATCATATAATATAATAAATTGTATACAAATTACAATTTATAGGGAAGGTGATTTTGTTATAAAACAATTATATTTAGATGCAAAAAACATAAGGCAAAAAGACCCAGCGGCAAGAAACATATTAGAAGTTATAATTTTGTATCCAGGTTTCCATATATTGATCTATCACAGAATAGCTCATTTTTTATATAATCATAAAATGTTTTTTCTAGCGAGACTTATATCTCAAATAGGAAGATTTTTTACAGGAATAGAAATTCATCCAGGAGCTAAAATTGGAAAAAGATTATTTATAGATCATGGAATGGGAATAGTAATAGGTGAAACTGCTGAAGTGGGAAATGATTGCACAATATATCATCAAGTTACACTTGGTGGAACTGGAAAAGATAAAAATAAAAGACATCCTACTGTTGGAAGCAATGTAATGATTGGAGCTGGTTCAAAAGTCTTAGGACCCATAAAAATAGGGGATAATGTAAAAATAGGTGCGGGAGCTATAGTTCTAAAAAATGTTGAAAACAATGTTACAGTAGTGGGAACACCAATAAACCGAGTAATAAAAAAGTCATTGACATAGCTGTAAAAATATGTTAATATAATTAACAATATTAGGAGTATGTCTAAAGCGATAAGCCTAGCGGCATAGGGCAATGTGCCTACACTAGAAGTAAGATAAAGTCTTATGGAGGAGTCTTAATAAAAAGATTTCTTTGTGAGGCTTTTTTAGTTTATTTAAGGAGGGGATAGTATGAAGCATAAAGGAAGTATAAGTCTTGAGACAGATAGGTTAATACTAAGAAAACTAAAAGAAGATGATGCAGAAGAAGTATATAAAAATTGGACAAGTGATGATAATGTATCTAAATATATGAGATGGAATACTCATAAAAGTATAGAAGAAACTAAATGTTGGTTAAGAGAAGAAGAAAAGAATTGCAAAGAAAAAAATTACTATACTTGGGGAATAGTGCTTAAAGAAACAGAAGAGCTTATTGGATCTATATCTGCAATATATAGAAACGAAGAAGAAAGATATGAAATAGGTTATGGAATAAGCAAAAAATATTGGAATAACGGATATACAACTGAAAGCTTAAAAAAAGTAATGGATTATTTAATAAATGATATAGGAATAAAAAAATTTGTGTGTAAACATGCAAAATTAAATCCCGCATCAGGTGCTGTAATGAGAAAAGTAGGATTTAAGTATATAAAAGATGATTATTATGAAAGTTTTGATAAAACAAAAAAATATGAAAGTAAAATATATTATCTAGATATAGATTAAAAATCTTTATAAACAGCTTGTAAAAATAGAAATTATTGATATAATATACGAAGAAGTAATAAAAAAATATTATTGGAGGAGAATTATGGTTAAAAAAGTTGCAATTATAACAAATGGTGGAGATTGCCCAGGACTTAATGCAGTAATTCGTGCAATAGTAAAAACAGCAGAAACTCATGGAGTTGAATGTTATGGCTACATAGAAGGGTATAAAGGACTTTTAGAAAATAATTATATAAAACTAGAATCAAATGGAAGTGCATCTGGATTACTCCATAGAGGAGGAACAATTATAGGAGCATCAAATAGTACAAATCTTTTTAATTATCCAGTAAAAGAAAATGGACAAGTTGTATATAAAGATATGTCATATAAGGCAGTAGAAAATGCAAAAGAAGCTGGATTTGATTGTATATTTACTTTAGGAGGAGATGGAACACAAAAATCTGCAAGAGATTTTACTTTAAGGGGATTAAATATAATTGGTGTTCCAAAAACAATAGATAATGATGTTGCACATTCCGAAATTACTTTTGGATATAATACAGCTGTATCTGTTGCAACAGAAGCATTGGATAGATTGCATTCAACAGCAGAGTCACACCATAGAATAATGACATTAGAAGTAATGGGAAGATATGCAGGATGGATAGCATTGGAATCTGCAATTGCAGGAGGAGCAGATGCTGCAATAATTCCAGAAATACCATATGATATAAATAAAATAGTTGAAAAAATAAATAAAAGAAAAGAAGACGGAAAGAAATTTAGTATAATAGTAGTGTCAGAAGGTGCAAAACCAAAAGATGGAGAAATGATAATCAAAAAGACATTAAATGATGGTAAAGGATTAGATAATATAAGGCTTGGAGGAATAGGAGAAAAACTAGCAAGAGATTTAGAAGAGTTAACAGGAATGGTTTCAAGAAATACAACATTGGGATACGTACAAAGAGGAGGAACACCAACAGCATTTGATAGAGTTTTATCTACAAAATACGGAAGTAAAGCAATGGAACTTGCAATAGAAGGAAAATTTAATGTATTAGTTACGTTAAAAAATGGAAAATTAAGCTATGTGCCACTAGAAGAAGTTGTAGGAAATAACAAAGAAATTGGAGCAAGATCACGGAGGAACGGAAAGTACTAATATAAAAAGAGTAACAATGGATGACGACTTAGTGAGAGTAGCAAGAGATTTGGATATTTGCTTAGGTGACTAATTTACAACATAAAAGGTAATTTAAGATTAACGCTAATTAAGCGGGCGGACAGAGTTGTCCACCCCCTACAAAAATTGTACAAGGGTTTAAATCAGTTATAACAATAGAATGTTTTAAATACAATTGTAAACAAACTTGGCAGGAAATTATTATGAACATATAATTAGAAATGAAAAGGAATATTATAAAATTGTAGAATACATAAGAAGTAATCCATTAAAATGGGAAGAAGATAAATATTTTATTAAAGAAGGAGAATACTATGATTAACTTTAAACAAAAAATAGCAAAAGCAATTTCAGATGTGACTAAATTAGAAGAAGATGAATTAGAAAATTATATAGAAATTCCACCCAATACTGATTTAGGTGATTATGCTTTTCCATGTTTTAAACTTGCAAAAGATTTAAGAAAAGCACCACCCATTATTGCAAACGAAATAAAAGAAAATATAAAAACAGATGAAAGTATAATAGAAAAAATAGATGTAGTAGGTGGATATTTAAATATATTTATAAATAAAGAAACCTTAACAAAAACTGTTTTAGAAGAAGTAGCAAACACAAAAGAAAAATATGGTTCTTCTAATATAGGAAAAGGGAAGAATGTTGTTATTGATTATTCAGCACCAAACATTGCAAAGCCTTTTCATATAGGACATTTACGTTCAACTGTAATTGGTGGTTCTCTTTATAAAATATATAATTTTTTAGGATATAATAGTGTCGGAATAAACTACTTAGGAGATTGGGGACTTCAATTTGGTAAAGTAATGGCTGGAATCTCTCTTTGGAAAAATGAATACGATTTTAAAAATGATGAGATGGGAAGTATTCTTAAGATATATATAAGATTTAATCAAGAAGAAAAAGATAAACCAGAACTTACAAATTTGGCAAGAGAATATTTTAAAAAATTAGAAGATGGAGAGAAAGAAACACATAAGCTATGGGAACATATTAGAAAAATAAGCTTAGAGAACTATGAAAAAACATACAAATTATTAAATTCAAAATTTGATTCATACAATGGAGAAGCATATTATAATGATAAAATGATGCCAATTGTAGATGAATTAAAAGACAAAGGACTTTTAAAGGAATCACAAGGAGCACAAGTAGTAGATTTAGAAAAATATAATATGCCACCATGTATAATAGTTACATCAGCAGGAACAACAATATATGCAACAAGAGATTTAGCTGCTTTAAAAGATAGAATAAATAAATACAATTTTGACAAATTGATCTATGTTGTGGGAAATGAACAGGCTTTACATTTTAAACAAGTATTTAAAGTAATGGAATTAATGGGATATGGTGAATATGTCTCAAGATGTACACATGTTCCTTTTGGTTTAGTAGTAGATAAAGATGGAGAAAAAATTGGTTCAAGAAAAGGAAATTCTGTGTTTCTAGAAGATATATTAAATGAAGCAATTGATAAAGTAAAAGATATAATAAACGAAAAAAATCCAAGTCTAGAAGATAAAGATGAAGTAGCAAAAAAAGTTGGAGTTGGAGCAATTATTTTTAATGATTTATCAAATAGTAGAATAAAAGATGAAATTTTTGATTGGGATATGCTTCTTAATTTTCAAGGAGAAACAGGTCCATATATACAATATATATATGTAAGGACTAAGAGCATTATAGATAAAGCAGGATATATACCAAATATAGAAGATGTAGACTTTAGTAAATTAGCAGAGGCAGAAGCAATAAATATATTAAAACTTTTATATCAATTTAATGAAATAATACAAAATGCAGCAGATAAAAATGAACCATCTATCTTAGCAAGATATTTAATTGATCTAAGTCAAAGCTTTAGTACATTTTACAATGAATACAAAATAATTACACAAAAAAGAGAAGTTCAGGATGCAAGATTATTTTTAACATATGCAGTCCGGAACAGTATTAAAAACAGGAGCAGAGTTACTAGGTATGGAAATGCCAAATAAGATGTAAAACTTATGAAAAACAGCATTTGGTTCATATAAAAATTTTTCAAGGTACTATTTTTTATAAGTTTTAAATAAATATTAAAAAAGGAGAAGTATTAATATGGAAGTTATTGAATTGAAACACCCACTTGTAGAACACAAATTAGCAATTTTAAGAGACAAAAGAACAGGAACTAAAGAATTTAGAGAAATTGTATCAGAACTTGCAACAATGCTTTGTTATGAAGCAATGAAAGATGCAAAAATGGAAGAAGTAGAAATCGAAACACCTATACAAAAAATGAAAACAAGAAAAATTAACGAAGATAATTATGCTTTTGTTCCAATTTTAAGAGCAGGAACAGGAATGTTAGACGGAATAATACAAGTAGTACCAAATGCAAAAATTGGACATATTGGAATGTATAGAGATGAAGAAACATTTAAACCAAATGTTTATTTCTTTAAAGTTCCTAAAGATATAAATAGGAGAGAAGTATTAATATTAGACCCTATGCTTGCAACAGGTGGATCAGGATTAGATGCAATAGAATTACTAAAAGAAAAAGGAGTAACTAAAATAAAATTTTTATGCATAATTGCTGCTCCAGAAGGTATAAAATTAATACAGGAAAAGCATCCAGATGTACAAATATTTGCTGCAACTATTGATGAAAAATTAAATGAAAAAGCATACATAGTACCAGGACTTGGAGATGCTGGAGATAGAATATTTGGAACTAAATAAATCATACAAAAACTATTGCTTTTTTATTATAAAACAATATATAATATGTAAGTAATTACTTTATTGGAGGTATAACTTTGAGAAAATATTTCGGAACAGATGGAATTAGAAGAATTGCAAATACAGAACTTACTCCTGGATTAGTATATAAAGTAGCTAAAGCAGGAGCATATGTTTTATCAAAACATTTAGACCACGCACCTATAATATTAATAGGAAGAGATACTAGGCTTTCTGGAACACTTATAGAAAGTGCAATGACATCAGGTTTTTTAAGCTATGGAGCAAATGTAAAATTATTAGGAGTTATGCCAACTCCAGCAGTAGCATATTTAACAAAAAAATTAAAAGCAGATGCAAGTGTTGTTATATCTGCATCGCATAACACATTTGAATTTAATGGAGTAAAATATTTTAGTAATAAAGGAATGAAAATATCTGACGAAATAGAAGAAGAAATAGAAGAAGTTATGGATTCGGGAAAGATAAAAGAACTTAATGCTGTACATAATAAAATTGGTATTTCAGAAGATAGAAAAGATTTAATAGATGAATATATCTGCTTATTTAGAAAAATATTTGAAGATAATATAGAAAAACATATGAGAGAAGACTTTGTAGTTGGATTAGATGTAGCAAATGGAGCAACATATAAAGTTGCGGAAGAAATATTCAAAAAACTTGGTATAAAATACAAAATAATAAACAACATGCCAGATGGTATAAATATTAATGAAAATTGTGGTTCTACACATTTAGACGGATTAAAAAAATATGTAATAGAAAACAAATTAAGTCTTGGAATTGCTTATGATGGAGATGGAGATAGATGTTTAGCAATAGATGAAAATGGCAAGGAAGTTGATGGAGACATTTTACTCGCTATATTTTCTAAATATTTAAAAGAAAAAAATAAATTAAATAAAGACACTTTAGTTGCAACTATTATGAGCAATTTAGGGTTGAATAAATTTGCAAAAGAAAATGATCTAGAACTAAAACAAACAAAAGTTGGAGATAGATATGTATTAGAAGAAATGTTAAAAAATGGGTATAATTTAGGCGGAGAACAGTCAGGGCATATAATAATGCTAGACTATAATCCTACAGGAGACCGGAATATTAACATCTTTGATGCTAATACAAATTTTATTAGAAAAAAATGTTTCATTATCAAAACTTTGTGATATAATACAAATATATCCACAAGTATTATTAAATGCAAAAGTGGATAATAATAAAAAAAATATATTTGAAACTGATAAAGATATTCAAAATAAAATTAATGAAGTTGAACAAGAACTTTTAAATGACGGCAGGGTTGTAATAAGATCATCAGGAACAGAACCACTAATACGAGTTATGCTAGAAGGAAAAGATCAAGCATTTATAACAAAAAAAGCTAAAGAAATTGTTGAACTTATTGAGAAAAAACTAAAATAAGGTAAAACCTAATAAAATACAAAGGAGGAAAAAAACATGTACATTTTTGATGTAACAAACCCAATAACATTATTGTTATTACTTGCAGCTACAGTGTTACTAATATTTTTAGGAAAGGAAATAAAAAAACCATTTGCACCAGCAATAGCATTAGTATTCTTTTTAGTACTAGTTATAATTCATAGTGTGCAACTTGCAACAATACCAGAAACAAATTATGATGAAATTCGTTCTACGCTATTAGGATGTTTAAGCTTTGACTTAGTAATGATATTTATAACATTCTTTGGATATCTATGGGTAGATGATATTGCAGCTAAATTTTACAAAAAGAAAAGTATTGATAACAGTTTAGACTGGTTTTGGAATAAGGTATAATTGTATAATTATTGTAGGGGCGGAAACTATTTCCGCCCAACTTGCTATTTTTTTTTATTATGATAAAATTTAGAATATTTATTATAAAAGGAGAGATAACATTTTATGAGCAAAAATATTTTAATAGGTGGTGCATGGCCATATGCTAATAATTCTTTACACTTAGGACACTTAGCTGGATTAATCTCAGGAGATTTATTAGCAAGATATCATAGATTAAAAGGAGATAATGTTCTTTATGTATCTGGAACAGATTGCCACGGGACACCAATTACAGAAAGAGCAAAAAAAGAAGGAACGAGCCCTGACAAAATTGCAGAGCATTATCACGAAGAGTTTGTAAAAACATTTAATGCAATGAATTTTTCTTATGATTTATATTCTAAAACGGAAACAGAATATCACTCAAAAAAAGTGCAAGAGATTTTTAAAAGACTATATGATAATGGATATATTTATGAAAAAATAGAACCACAAGCATATTGCGAAAAATGTAATAAATTTCTTCAGGATAGAGAAATACAAATAAAATGTCCAGAATGTGGAGAGATTACAAAAGGTGACCAATGTGATAATTGCGGACATACTCCTTCAATAGAGGAATTAAAAAATGGTGTTTGCTTAAGCTGTGGAAGCAAAACAGTAGAAAGAGACAATAAAAACTTATATTTTGCATTATCAAAATTTCAAGATATAATACAATCAAATACAGATAAATGTAAAAACTTTTGGAGAGTAAATGCAAGAAATGAAACAGAAAAATATTTAAAGCAAGGGTTAAAAGATAGGGCAGTAACAAGAGATTTAGACTGGGGAATTGAAATACCAGTTCCTGGATACGAAGCAAAAAGAATGTACGTATGGATAGAAGCAGTTCTTGGTTATTTAACAGATACAATGAAACTTGCAGAAGATAATGGATTTAATTGGGAAGACTATTGGAAAGAAGGACATAATAATAAAATATATATGTGCCATGGAAAAGATAATATTGTATTTCATAGTATTATATTTAATGGATTGCTTGCAGGAATGGAAGATAATTTCCATTTAGTTGATGTTATTGTATCTACAGAGTATTTAAATATAAACGACGAAAAAATATCTAAAAGTAAAGGCAATGGAATTACTGCGTTAGAAATGCTTGAAAAGTACAATTCAGATTCTTTAAGATTTCATATAATAAATAATGGGCCAGAAAAGAAAGACACAAACTTTACTATTGCTGATTTTGAGAGAACACACAACAATGAATTATTAAATAAATTTGGAAACCTTGTAAACAGAACATTAAGATTTAAAGGGTTAGAGAGCTTACCAACAGGTAAATTAGATGACAAAGCAAGAGAAGCAATAGAAAAGACATATAAAGATACAGAGATAGCAATAGAAAATTTAGAATTCAAAAATGCAACAGATAGAGTAATGGAACTTATAGAATTCGCAAATAAATATTATGACGAAAGACAACCATGGATACAAAAAAAAGAAGATATTCAAGGTTTTAATGATACAATATATACTTGTAGTGTAATAATTGCAAATTTATCTAATTTGTTTGAACCATTTATGCCTATGTCATGTGAAAAAATAAGAAAATATTTGAATATTACAAAACCATCATGGAATATAATTGAAAAAATAGAACCTATAGAATTAAAAGATATTGAACCATTATTTAGTAGAATTTGGTTGGATTTCTTTTAAAACAGCATATGTTAGTCAATAATATTATTATAGCAAGCAAGAAATAGGCTTGCTATATTTTTTCTATTATGATAAAATTTAAAATATTGTAAATCATATAAAAGGGGATAATGTTAATATGTGCAATAATAAAAAATATTATATAACTACACCTATATATTACCCAAGTGGGAAATTTCATATAGGAACAGCTTATACAACAACATTTGCGAATACTATTAAAAAATATAGACAAATGAGAGGATATGATGCTTATTTACTAACAGGATTAGATGAACATGGACAAAAAATTCAAGATGTTGCTTTATCAAGAGGAAAAACACCACAAGAGCATGTTGACGAAATGGCAGATGCAGCAAAAAAGTTATGGTCAAAAATGAATATAGATTATGATGATTTTATTAGAACAACAGATAAGAGACACGTAAAAGCTGTAGAAAAAATATTTGAAAAATTTATGGAAAATGGAGATATATATAAGGGAGAATATGAAGGATGGTACTGTGTACCTTGCGAAACTTATTTTACTCCAACACAATTAGTAGATGGAAAATGTCCAGACTGTGGAAGAGAAGTTACAAAAATGAAAGAAGAAGCATATTTTTTTAATATGAAAAAATATCAAGATAGACTTGTTAAATTTTATGAAGAAAATCCTAACTTTATAGAGCCTGCATTCAGAAAGAATGAATTATTTAATAATTTTATAAAACCTGGATTAGAAGACTTGTGTGTAACACGTACCACTTTTGATTGGGGAATAAAAGTTAAAGGTGATGAAAAACATGTAATATATGTTTGGCTAGATGCACTTACGAACTATATTACAGCACTTGGATATATGTCAGACGATGAAACAAAACTTGAAAAATATTGGCCAGCAGATTTACAAATTGTTGGTAAAGATATAATAAGATTTTATGGTATATATTGGCCTATATTTTTAATGGCTCTTGATTTACCAATGCCTAAAAAATTGTTTGCTCATGGTTGGATAATGATGAAAGATGGAAAAATGTCTAAATCTAAAGGAAATGTGATATATCCAGAAACTTTAATTGATAGATACGGCTTAGATGCTACTAAATATTTTTTATTAAAAGAATTATCAATAGGACAAGATGGACTATTTACACCTGAAGGATTTGTAGAAAGATTTAATTCAGATTTATGTAATGATTTAGGAAATTTATTAAACAGAACAATAGGTATGATTAATAAATATTTTGAAGGTGAAATACCAGACAAACCAAATGACCTAACAAGTTTAGACACTTCTTTAGAAAAATTTGTGTTAGAGGAAATAAGAATAGTAGAAAAAGAAATGGATGAAGCACATGTAAGTAATGCATTAGAAGAAATTTGGAAAATCATTTCAAGAACGAACAAATATATTGATGAAACAACGCCATGGATACTATTTAAAGAAGAAAGAATTGATGAATTAAAAAATGTAATGTATCATTTGGTTGAAAACTTAAGAAAAACAGCCATAATGGTAAAACCTTTTATGGAAGAGACAGCTTGTAAAATGTTTAATCAACTTGGGATAGATGATAATAGATTAACAGCATGGGATAGTCTATATGAGTATCAACAATATAAAAAAGAGCTAAACGTTGTAAAAAAAGGAGAGCCTTTATTTGTAAGGCTAGACTTACAAGAAGAAGTTGAATTTTTAAAGAATGAAATGAAAAAATAGGAGCAAACAAATGGGAAAATTATTTGTAATAGATGGAACAGATGCAAGTGGAAAACAAACACAACTAAAAAAATTGCAAGAAAGATTAGAAAATGAAAATATTGAATATAAATTAGTATCATTTCCAAACTATGATAGTCCATCATCTGCTCTAGTAAAAATGTATTTATCTGGAGAATTTGGAGAAAATGCAAAAGATGTTAGCCCATATATTGCATCAACATTCTTTGCAGCAGATAGATATGCTACATTTAAAAAAGACTTAGAAAAATATTATAATAATGGTGGAATAATACTTGCAGATAGATATACAACAGCAAATATGGTACATCAGGCAGGAAAAATACAAGATAGAGAAGAAAGAGAAAAATACTTAAATTGGTTGTGGGATTTTGAATTTAATCTATATAAATTACCTATCCCTAAAAAAGTATTCTTTTTGGATATGCCACCAGAATTTGCATTTGAACTTATGAAAAACAGGGAAAATAAATTTACACATGAAGCTAAAAAAGATATACACGAAAGAGATAAAAATCACATTATAGACAGTTATAATGCTGCGTGTGAAGTAGCTAAAAAATATAACTGGGAACAAATTAATTGTGTAGATAATGGAAAAATTAGGACAATAGAAGAAATACATGAAGAAATTTTTGACAAAATAAAAGAATTAATTGTTGCTACTTAGATAAAAAATTAAAATAGAATAGTTAACGTAGGGGCGGCTATTAGCCGTCCGTCTAAATTCATATAAAAAAGGAACAATATTAAAATGAAACGTATAGGATTTTTTGGAGGATGTTTTAATCCACCAACAAATATACATATTAAGATAGCAAATAATTTAATAAAACAAGGTAAATTAGATAAAGTAGTTTTTGTGCCAGTAAACGATTATTATAAAAAAGAAAATTTAGCAAATGCAAATCATAGATATAATATGTTAAAATTAGCAATAAAATGCTATGAGAATCTAGTAGTAGATGATATAGAAATAAAAGAAGATAGACCCTTGTTTGCAGTAGATGCATTTGAAGTAATTCATAAGAGTGAATTTGCAAAAGAAACAAATAGAGAAAACATATTTTTAATCATGGGTTCAGATAATTTTAAAAAAATGCCAAAATGGAAAGATTATGATAAAATAAAAGATAAATATAATTATATAGTTATAGATAGAGACGAAAAAGAATTTTCATCAACTATAATTAGAGAAATGTTAAAAAATAATGATAAAAAAGTGTTGCAATATCTACCAAAAGAGGTATATGAATATATTGATAGAAATAAATTGTATAAATTGTAATTTATCTGAGAAGTGAGAAGTGGGATGTGGGAAGTGTGAAATTAGGTTAAGCCTTACGTAGCTTAACCCTAAAAAGCACACCTCACACTTCGAACCTCTCACCTCTCAAAAAAGGAGAATTAAATTGAACGATATAGAAGAAATATTAGAAGAAGCAAATAGATGTTTAAATTGCAAAAATCCATTATGTAGAACTGGCTGTCCAATTAGAACTAGAATACCAGATTTTATAAACGCAATTAAAAAAAATAATTTAGAAGAAGCATATATAATATTACAAGAAAATAATATAATGAGTGATATATGTTCAAATGTATGTCCTTATGAAGAATACTGTATGCGGACATTGTGTAAAAGGATTTAAAGGTGAGCCTATTAAAATTTCAAAACTAGAAAAATACGTAAATTTATGGGCGAGGGAAAATAATGTTAAATATGTATATGAAATTGAAAAACAGAATAATATAAAAGTTGCAATAATAGGTTCTGGACCTGCAGGAATAGAATGCCGGTGTAGAACTTGCGAAAAAAGGTTATAAAGTAACAATATTTGAAAAAGAAGAAAGAATCGGAGGGCTTTTAACATATGGTATTCCAGGTTTTAGATTACCTAGAAATATAACAGAAAATTTAACAAATAGGGTTAAAAATTTAGGTATTGAAATTAAAACAAATATTGAGTTAGAGAAAGATATAACGTTAAATGAGCTAAAAAAAGAATATAAAGCTGTGTTTTTAGGAATAGGTGCAGATATTCCTTCTATATACAAATTAGCAAATGAAGAATGTAAATATATTTATAAATCAAATTATATTTTAAGGGAATACAATGCAAAAAGAATTGTGGAAAATTTGGGAGATGTAATTGTTATCGGTGGAGGAAATGTTGCAACAGATTCCGCAAGAGCCGCAATTAGAATGGGAGCAAAATCTAGTACAATAGTTTATAGAAGAGATGAAAATAAAATGCCTGCAAGAAAAGTAGAATTAGATGAAGCAATAAAAGATGGAGTACAAGTTATTTACAATACAAGAGTTATAAATGCTGATATTAATTCTGGAAAAATAAAATGTGTTAATTGTATTAAAACAGATTCATCTACTGATCAAGTAATTGACATAGAAAACAGCAATTTTTCTATAAAGGCTGACAGCATAATATTTGCAATAGGTTTAAAACCAGACAAAAAACTAATTGAAAAAGAGGGAATTGAGCTAGACGAAAGAGGTTTAATAAAAGTTGATGAAAATTATATGACAAATATAGAAGGAGTATTTGCAGGAGGAGATGTATCTCAAAATAAAGCAACCGTTTGTAAAGCAATAGAGGCAGGGAAGAATGCAGCCGTAGCAATAAATAAATATATTTATGGGTAAATTTATTGCAAACGTTGTAGGGGTCGCCGTCCTCGGCGACCCGCATATTTAAGGGTCGCCCAGGGGTGCGCCCCCTACAGATTTAAAATTAATTTAATCACACAAATTACAATTTATTTTTTTGTTGACATATTAGAACAAATGTTCTATAATTAATTTGGTGATAATATGGAAAGACAAATTATGCATATTGATGTTAATAATGCGTTTTTGTCATGGTATGCAATTTGGAGATTAAAAAATGGCGAAGCACTTGATATTAGAGAAATTCCTGCGGTTATTGGAGGAGACGAATCTAAAAGATCTGGTATTGTACTTGCCAAAAGTAACCTTGCTAAAAAGTTCGGTATTGTAACTGGTGAGCCTTTATACCAAGCAAGAAAAAAATGCCCAGAAATAAAAGTTTTTCAGGGAGATTTTAAAGTTTATAGAGAATATTCTAACAAATTATTTAATTTGTTAGCTGAATATAAAGATAAAATAGAAAGATTTTCAATAGATGAATGCTTTTTAGATATGACGGAATACTTAATGAATTCAAAATTAATGGATAAGGCAGTTGAGATTCAAAAAAGAGTAAATGAAGAATTAGAATTTACTGTTAATATTGGACTAAGTTCAAATAAACTACTTGCAAAAATGGCTTCAGATTTTGAAAAGCCAAATAAAATTCATACATTATATCCAAACGAAATAGAGAAAAAAATGTGGCCACTTCCAATAGGAGAGCTATTTATGCTAGGAAGAAAAACTATTCCTAAACTTTATAATATGCATATTAAGACAATAGGAGATTTAGCAAAATGCGATAAAAATGAGTTAATCAAAAAATTTGGAAAACACGGAAAGATAATGTGGGAATATGCAAATGGAATTGATGATTCGAAGGTTATATATAAATATGAACCTCCAAAGAGTATTGGAAATTCAACTACACTTGCAAAAGATGTTCAAAATTTAGATGAATTAAATAGAATACTATTGACACTTGCAGATCATGTTACATTTAGATTAAGAAAATATCATATGGTTGCCGGGGTTGTTAATGTTGGACTTAGAACAAAAGATTTTAAAGATTATTCACATCAAAGAAAATTGGATTTTACTACATCAAACACAAAAGAAATATACTCGATGGCAAAGAAACTATTAAATGAACTGTATAAAGGAGAACCAATAAGGCTTGTATCATTAAAAGTTGATAAATTATCTGATAAAAATGAAACACAATTATCACTATTTGATACATCAGAAAATAAAAAACAAGAAAAATTAGACGAAACATTAGATAAAATAAAGGAAAAATATGGTTATTCAAGTATTACCAGAGCAGGAAAATTAGGAATAGAAAAAAATATAAAATTAAAATAATATAGTTTAAAAGAAATTTAAATATTTTTTTTAACAATAATTTAATAAAAGTATTGATTTTTTAATTTTATTTTAATAAACTATATGTAAAATAAAAAAAATTAGGGAGTGTGCATATGGAAGAAAATAATAAAGAATTAGAAAATAAAAATAATGATGCAATTAGCAGTAAATCAAAAAAAGAAGGCAAAATTGTTTCTAATATAAAAGCTGCTATTAAAAAGAAAAGTACTTGGATTTCACTATTAATAGGTATGCTTATAGGTATACTATTAATTTACTTATTAGGAATTATAGAATTTAACAATAATAGTACAATTAATTACATAGGTCTTGATACTAATAAAACAATAGCAACATTTAAAGGTGGAAGTCTAAAAGAAAACGAACTATATAATGAGATGAGAAAATATTATCCAATTAGTTATGTATTGGAATTAACAGATGGACCAATATTAGATAAATTATATAATCTTACGGATGAACAAATGGACGAAATAAACACACAAGCCGATGAAATATTGAGTACTTACGAGTTATATTATGGCTATACAGAAGAAACATTTTTAGAAGAAAATGGATTTGAATCTAAAGATGATTTTATAAAATATTTGCAATTGGATTATAGAAGAAATTTATATTGTATAGATTATTTTAAAACATTACTTGCTCAAGAAGATATTCAAAAGTATTATGATGATAATGTTTATGGAGAAATCAATACAAAACATATACTAGTTGAAGTATCAGACGATGTAACAGAAGAACAAGCTTTAACTACTGCAAATGAAATAATTGCAAAATTGGAAAAAGGAACAAGTTTTGATGATGTAGCAAGTGAATATGAAGATAGTGTAGTTGTAGAGAATGTTGATTTTGATAATTTTGATGCTGAAGCATTAGCTAAAGAGTATGTAGAAGCAAGTAAGGCTTTAGAAAAAGATACTTATACTACAGAACCTGTAAAAACAGACTATGGATATCATATTATATATTGCATAAATAAAGCAGATAAACCAAGTCTAGAAGAAGTAGAAAATGATATAGTAGAAGCATTAGGAACAGATTTAGAAACAGACGATCCATATATTAGATACAAAGCATTAATAAAACTAAGAGAAGAAAATGGATTAAAGTTTAAAGACAGCGAGTTTGAAAAAGAATATGAAGAATACTGTAATGAATTTAATAATGAAGAAACCGAATAAAAAAATACTTAATAAAAATTTATAAATTCACAAATAAAAAACTCCTTTCATATAATATAGCGAATTATGAAAGGAGTTTTTATATGAATAATTATGAAATAATGATGAATGGAAATGTAAAAATTGGTGAATTTGCACCTGAATTTGAAGCAATAACAACTATGGGTAATATTAAACTTTCGGATTACAAAGGAAAATGGGTAGTATTATTTTCTCATCCAGGAGATTTTACCCCCGTAAAGTTATAATCTTTGGATGAATATATGAAAACGCTTGATATTGCTGATAAAATTCGGTGCCAATAAGTTAGTCTAAAATGGAATAAAAAGGGTAAAAATTGATTGTGGGGCGATTGAATCCTCTCTGTACCTATTATAAAAAATGATAATACCTATAAACAAATTAATGTTGCACCTATTAACAGAAAATTTAAAGATATAAAATATATTAATAAAATAAATAATAAAAATAATAGGAGATTAGAAAATCAAAGAGATTATAATGATTTTGACTGGAATAGTTTATATGCAAATAATTTTAATAAAAGACTTGAAAACAATTAAAAAAAGAGTTAACATCACACACCAAAGGGGTGATAAAATGAATAATAGTGAATTAGAAAGTATTCTAAAAGATGAATCATTAGATGTATTACAAAAAATATATGATTATATGGCTGAAGAGTTGTCATTAATAAGTGAACAAGATAAACTTAATTTGGAAAATGTTAATAATGAAATGGAAGAAAAATCTGCAATACTAAAACAAGAATTTAAAACATTGGATGAAACCAAAAAGAATAATATCTCAAAAGTCTTATCAGAATACATTTCTGCAAGAGATTATATAGGTGCTTATTATAATGAAAAATATTTTAAAGAACGGAGTAAAAATAGGAATAAAACTAATTGTAGAAGCAATAAAATAACCTAATAGTAAGTGTTAATTCAAGAAAAACACTTGCTTTTTCTATAAAAAATATGTATATCTAATTGTTATACACAAAATAAAATGTATATATGCTAAAAGCCACGCTTTTAGTCTATTAGATGGGATTAGTATAACTGCCTGTTCCTGCAAAATTATCCATTGGATAATTTTGACAGGATAATTGGATTTTTACTATTATAAAAATTAGATAAATAATAAGAGAAGGTGAACTAAAATGTTTTTTTCAGATTGTCTAGTAATATGTCGAACAGGATTATCCACAGTGAGTTGACATAACGATAAAAGTGTTGTATAATAGATGGGTAAGCAATTTGGCAAAATACTTAAAAAATTTAAGGAGGAATCATTATGATGAGCTTACAAGAAAAAAACGAAAAGCTGATTTCCGACATAGCTCGGCTAGTCGATGATGTTGTATCATTGGAAGAGCTGAAAACACTGTTGGACAGCGGAAAGAAGTTAGCAATCAAATACGGTGTTGACTGTACTGCTCCGTTCTTGCACTTGGGACATGCTGTAAACCTTTGGGTTATGCGGCGATTTCAGGAGGATGGGCATAAGGTTATCTTTTTGATTGGAAACTTCACAAGCAGGATTGGCGATCCTACTGGTCGAAGTACCACAAGAAAGATGTTGTCTGATGAAGAAATTGAGGAATCTGCTAATGAATTTATTAAGCAGGTTAAAACCGTTTTGATAACAGACAATCCGGAAGTCTTTGAGATTCGTAAAAATGCTGAGTGGTTTGGAAATATGCCCTTAAGCGATTTTATAAATCTCTGTACAACCATAACTCACTCTAAACTTATCGCAAGAGATATGTTTAAGAAGAGAATTCAGGAAAACAGCGAAATTTATCTCAATGAAATGTTGTACCCTATTTTACAGGGATATGACTCGGTAATGTTGGATTCGGACCTTACTGTTGTTGGTTCTGATCAATTGTTCAATGAGATGATGGGCAGATTTTTCCAAGAAAAGTTTGGGCAGACCAAACAGGTTGTAATGACTACCAAAATCACAAAAGGTCTTTGGGGAGAAGAAAAACAGAGCAAGAGTATAGGCAATTTTGTTGCTTTGACTGATAGTAGCAAAGACAAATTTGGTAAAATTATGACTCTTGCTGATGACCGTATTGTTGAATGGATGAAAGTTTATACTGATATTCCGTTGGATGAAATTGAAACTATAAGCGAGAAACTCGCAAAAGATGAAATTAATCCTCGAAACGCAAAAATGAAACTTGCACATTCAATCGTAAAGAGATATCATGGTCAGCAGACTGCAGATTTAGAAATGCAACAGTTTGTCGAAACATTCTCGAAGAAAACTTTTCCAAAAGATGCTCCTCAGATTGAGGTTACAAGCAAAAACATTAATATTATTGAGTTAATAGGAATGTGCTGTAACGAAATGTCGAAGAGCCAGATTCGCCGTCTTGTTCAGCAGGGGGCTGTTTTACTTAATGATGCAAAGATTTCTGACCCTCAAGCAGAAGTTATTCTTGAAATGAATAACACCTTAAAAGTTGGTAAACGAAACTTCTTTAAGGTTGTTGTATCATAAGCAAGAATCTTCAATAATCGTTTAGCATCGTAATGACCATCGTAGAACACAAAAAATCCAGAAATTTCTGGATTTTTTGTGTTCTTTTATTGACATAATATAATAAATGTATTAGAATGTTTATGCAACATATTAGTGAACATTTACAAAATCTACCTAAGGAGGATACCAAAATGTTGAAATTTGATAATGAGTATTATCAAAAGGTTGTAAAACGGTATGGTTATATGTTTTGCAACGAATTAGTAAATCCACTAGAAGGTTTTACTATGAAAGAGATGTCGAATTGGTTGTGTGCATACAATCTAAATAATGATATCTCGAAGGAAATCACTACGAAGAATACTCTTGTGATTATGGGTGTAGGTGTTAATAAGGAACCGCATATTGGCACTATTTCCCAAATACTCAGAGCTATCTATTTTCAAAATAGAGGCTATGATGTTCAAGTCATCTTGGGAGATTTGGACTCCTATAATGCTAGGACATCTCAAATTGAGTATGTAAAAAAAAGCGTAGAAAAATATCGGCGGTTCATAATAGGATTAGGATTTGATGATTACAGAGGAACAATCCGTAATCAGTTGGATCACGAAGAAGTTATGAAAACAGCATTTATAATTGCTTCCAAAGTAAAAGACTCTGATTTTTCTGATGTTGAAGAAGATTTGTCTGAATACTATAAAGAACAAGGAATTTATACAGGAATTGAATTTCCTGTAAAACAAGCAATTTTGCTTATGTTTGCTGATTTCATTCATAATGGCTTTAAGAATAAGTATAAACACATTATTGTTCTTTCGGGAATTGATGAACATACTTACGTTCCTAAGGCAGATGAGATTGCTCAGCGTATGGGAATTGATATGACTATTAGTGGATTGTTTTCATCCATTATAAAAGGCTTCAATAATCAGCCCAAAATGAGTAAAAGTCTCGGTGATTCTTCTATTTGGAGCAATATGTCTCGTAAAGAAATCGAAGACCTTATCCTCAACACCACAGATGAATACCTGACTTATGAAGATTCGATTGTATATCAACTGATGGCAGCAACATTACAGTACACAGTTCCTCAGCTGGAAACAATTGCGAAAATCTGTCAGGACAATAGTTCTGAATGGTTAACTGAAAAAAGAAAATTCGCACAGGAATTGTTCAAGATTTGCAATATCTGGAACTATAGTTAAACCATAAAAAATAGGATGCCTTTATTTTAAGGCATCCTATCATTATGTTTGTGGATTCTTTAAGTTACCTAAAATATTCTCACCCCCTCTTGCTTTCTAATTTGCTTTTAACAATAGAAATCAATGTCGAAATAAGAACAATGGTATCGCATATTGCTGAGGGATAAGCCTGAACAATAATGTCATAGATAAGCCATATTACTACCATAATAGCAGTGCCATAACGAATGTGATCTACATTCTTTTGCCACAGAGCTGTTGCATAAATATACTCAGCTATAATAGGCATAAGACTTATTAAACCATCATAAGTAAAGATGCCAATGATAGTGTATAGTACCATGACTATAACATAAATCCAAATGCTGTCAAACCGTTTATCTTCATCTTTTTTCTTAAAAAGATAAGTTCTACCGAGAGCAACAACATTACTTCCCATTCCTGAAAATGCAGCAAGGAACAGATATTCCAAAGAAAAGAAAATGCAGTTAAAGATTACCCAAAACAGCATTTTACTTTTGCTTTTTTGGAACAGAGCTATTACCATAGCCAGCAAACCCAAGAAACCAAAAAACTGTGCAAGGTAATACATAAGTTATTCCTCCAATATAGTGAAATTTTATATACTAACTTACCACAAACATAATTAAATAAGGTAACATAATGAGATTATACTACCAGAATATGAAAAAGTCAACTGATAAGTAAATCTTCACCAAAAACTTGACAAAAATAAAAAAATAATATAATATAGACAAAATAACTAAAAGGAGAGAATTATGGATTTCATACAGTGTATTAATGATAATAATTTAATGATGACAGACTACACAAAACATACTGTTGTAGATTTGGTTAGAGCAATATATAATAAGTGCGGTCGAATATTTGAAAATGATGATAAAATTAAAGAATTAGATAAATATATTAAAGGGAAAAAACATATATTATTTATTTTATCTGATGGAATGGGTAGTAATATTATAGATGAATTATCATTAATACACTGTATGAAATCCATAATTCTCTCCTTTTAGTTATTTTGTCTATATTATATT
>CALXNI010000079.1 GCA_944389715.1 uncultured Clostridia bacterium
ATAACAACATAGATGATGCAGTTATATATACAAAAAATCTAAATTAATATTGTAGGGGTCGCTGCCCACAGCGACCCGCAAATGCATTTATATATTTAACGGGTCGCTGTGGACAGCGACCCCTACAAAAAACGTGATAAATTGAAAGGAGATACAAATGAAAAAAAATGAATTAAGTTACAAAGATTTAAAAAAATATTGCAATCCAAACACTTTTAAATTTGAAACAACAGATGAACTAGATGGATTAGATTCTATATATGGACAAGACCGAGGAATTAAAGCCTTAGAATTTGGACTTAATGTTGATTCTAAAGGTTACAATTTATATATAGAAGGTCCTTCTGGTGTTGGTAAAACAATGTATGCAAAAAAATATATATCAAAACTTGCTTCTAAAAAAAAGGTTCCAGATGATTGGTGTTATATATATAACTTTGATAATCCTAATGAGCCTATTGCAGTTTCTTTATCTGCTGGTTTAGGAAAAGAATTTAAAAATGATATGGATGTTTTTATAGATGATATTAAAAAAGATATAAAACTAACTTTTGTAAATGATGATTTTGAAAAACAGAAAAATTTAATGCAAAATAAATTTGAGCAAAAGAAAAATAATCTACTAGAAAAATTAAATAAAGCTTCTTTAAAAAGTGGATTTCAGGTAAAAGCAACTCAAAGTGGTGTTTACATGATGCCTGTAATAGACGGTAAAACTATTGAAGAAGAAAAATTTAATAAACTTGATGATAAAACAAGAAAAGTGTTTGAAGAAAATTCTGCAATTGTTCAAGATCAAATTATTCAAGCAATTAATCAAATTAAGGTATTAGAAAAAGAAAATAATCAAAAAATAGATGAATGGCAATCAAATATCGCATTAATTACAATTAATGCACATATTAATCCCTTAAAATCAAAATACAAAAAGAATAAAAAAATAATTAGTTTTTTAGATAATATAAAATCTGATATTTTAAAAAACATATCTTTGTATATTGCTGATGATACTAAAACTTTTAGACAATCTCAACAAGCAAAACAAGAAGTTCCTAAGCCATGGCTTAATTATAGAGTAAACCTATTTGTTGATAATAGTAATTTAACAGGAGCTCCTGTTATTATGGATTCTAATTATCAATATCATAATTTGTTTGGTAAATTAGAATATGAAAATCAATTTGGCATGCTAAAAACTGATTATACTATGCTTAAACCTGGTCTTTTGCATAAAGCAAATGGTGGATATATAATTCTTCAGGCAAGTGATTTATTAGCAAATCAAATATGTTATGATACACTAAAAAAGGCTTTATTAGTTAAAGAATTAAATATTGAAAATAATATGGAACAACGCTCATACATGGTTATGATTTCTTTAAAACCAGAGCCAATTCCTTTAAATCTAAAAGTTCTATTATTAGGTGATTCAAATATTTATCATACTTTACTTGCCTTAGATCCAGAATTTAAAAAATTGTTTAAAATAAAAGCAGAATTTGAAGAATATGCACCTAGAACAGATTCTAATATACTAAAACTTGCAAACTTCGTACGAAGCTATTCTGAAAAAGAAGGTATGCTTCCACTAGATAAAGGAGCAATGGCAAAGGTTGTAGAGTTTACATCTAGAATATCTGATGACAAAGATAAATTGTCAACCAAATTTAACGAAATAGGTGAAATAATTTCAGAATCTTCTACTTGGGCAAGACTTGCAAAAAAGAAAATTGTAACTGCTGACTTTATCGATAAAACTCTATCAGAAAGAATTGATAGAATTAAAAAATATGATTCAAAATATCTTGAAATGATTGAAGAAAATACTTTACTTATTAGTACATCTGGTTTTGAAGTAGGTGTTATAAATGGTCTTACTGTAATGACAATAGGTGATTATACTTTTGGAAAGCCTGCTAAAATCACTGCAAATACTTATATGGGAAAAAACGGAGTAATAAATGTAGAGCGTGAAAGCCAAATGTCTGGTCCAACTCATTCTAAAGGTGTATTAATTCTTTCTGGATATTTAGGCGAAACATTTGCACAAGACTTTCCACTATCTCTTACTGCAAGTTTATGTTTTGAGCAATTATATAGTGGAGTAGATGGAGACAGCGCATCTAGTACAGAAGCTTATGCTATACTTTCAAGCCTATCTGGAATACCAATTAATCAATCTATTGCTGTTACTGGCTCTGTAAACCAAAAGGGATTTATTCAGCCAATAGGTGGTGTTAATGAAAAAATAGAAGGCTTTTATCAAGTATGTAAAACTAGAGGTCTAACTGGAGAACATGGCGTAATTATCCCTATTCAAAATGTTAGAAATCTCCATTTAAATGATGAAGTTGTAAATAGTGTAAAAGAAGGAAAATTCCATGTATATGCAATTTCAAATTTAGATGAAGGTATAGAAATTTTAACTGGTGTACCTGCTGGTAAGAAAAATAAAGATGGGAAATTCCCTGCTGGAACAATTAAATATTTAGCTTATGAAAAATTAAAACAATATAATGAAAATATAAGATTAGAAAACGAATGGAGAAAGATGTAAAAATGACTTATTTGGAATTATTATTATCACCATTTTTTTTGGTAATAGTTATACTATTACTTTTACTAATTAATACAATTCCTAAACTAAAAATTAAAGACTATGTTAAGGCCAATGGTATAATATCCCAAGCTGAGATTTTAGGATATTACAGACATATTAAACACGGTTATGGTAGAAATTCTGTAACAGAATATTTTACTGTTTTTAAATTTTCGGATATAAATGGTATAGAACATATTACTATGGATACAATAAACAATACTTTATTCATAAAATATAAAGTTGGAGATGTCATAACTATTAAATATATTGAAAACAGTTTGATAGATGATGAAAAAATAAAATCAAAAGTCTTAAAATATGCTTTTAATATTAAAGAATATAATAAAATAAGAAAACAATATTTGGATTCACTGAGAAAAAAATTCAACAAAAATTATTTTTCGGAGATAAGTGATGATACAATTTCAACAAATACTCGTATTTCATTTGAAAATAAGTTAAATAAAGGTTATTTTTCTACAATAGATGAAGATATAAGTTTAACAGATAACAGTAATGTGTATTCTTTTGCATTTGAAACAAAAAGAACAAAATCAATATTTACTAACCAAATATTTATTGTTGCATTTTTTATAATTTTTATAATTTTATGTATTTTTATCTTGTTTATAATAATTTTTAAAAATATTAAATAATTTTGATTTTATTTTATCAATTTTATCAAATATAGGACGACCACAGGTCGTCCCTACAGCGTTTGCAAATAATTTATTTTATATCTTTTAAATCTCTATATTTAACAAATTTTATTACAACAAATATCATTGTTACTAGTAATATAACTATAAAAGTAATTTTAATTCCCGCATCAGGGAATTCTTTTTTAGCTACTGTCGTATCGTCTGATTTAGAAGACGTTGTACCTTTATATATATCATCATCTGTATTTGTTTTCTTTACTACTGTTAATTCACATGTTGCTTCTTTGTTTCCATCTCCACTTATCGCCTTTATTGTTGTTTTTCCTTCACTAACTGCAGTTATTATACCTGTTTTTGTAATTGTTGCTACATTGGTATCTGAACTTTCCCATTTTATATTTTTATTAGTAGCATTACTTGGAGTAAAACTTACTATTAAATTAGTTATATCTCCTACTTGTATTGTTTTTTCTGTTTTATCAAGTGTGATTTTTTCTACAGGAATTATATTTGTTTGTCCTTCTGTTATCGTTATTTTACATGTTGCTGTTTTTGCTCCATCTTCTGTTGTTACCGTTATAGTCGCTTCTCCTACTCCTTTGGCTGTTACTACTCCTCCGCTTACTGTTGCTACATCGTCATTTGAACTGCTCCAAGTTACATTTTTATTTGTTGCAGTGTCTGGTTGTATTGTTTCTATTAACCTTTCTGTTTTTCCTACACTTAATGATATTTCTGTTATATTTAAACTAACTGATTGAACAGAAACTGTTTCTGGTTCTTTTTGAGTTACTGTTACCTTGCAATTTGCTGTTTTTGTTCCATCTACTGTTGTTACTGTTATAACTGCTTCTCCTACTTTATTTGCAGTAACTACTCCTCCTTTTACTGTTGCTACCTCTTCATCTGAACTGCTCCAGATTACATTTTTATTTGTTGCATAACTTGGTTCTACCGTTTCTACCAAAGTAGCACTACTTCCTTCTTCTATACTTATTGTATTATTATTTAATTTAACTCCTGTAACTGGTATTTCTATCAGTGTATCTGATAATATAGTAAATGCTTTTATACATGCATTTGTGTCTTTATATGTTATTCCCTGTCCTTGAATTTGATAACCGTTTATATCTGTCCAAGTATTGCCATCATTTGAAATATAACTTTCTCCTTCATTTGCTGTTGCAGTAGAGTAATAATTTTCTTTTTCAGAAATTCCGCTACTATTATAATTACATTCTACTGAATACTCAGCCCCATTAGCATTTATATATTTAACAATTACTGCAAAGCTATCCCCTTCTATTTTTAATGGAGAGGCAAGTTTTAGAGAATGATAACCTGGTTCTAATGCATTTGTTCCTGTATATGATGCAACTAATTCATAATCCTTTATATCTGAATTAATGTAATCAACATATATTTCTATCCCTTCGGTAATAGGAACATATATTCCTACTTCTGTTATGTATTCATATTTATCATTACTCTCTCTTGTAAATACATTTGCTAAATATCCTTCTGATAAATAGTTTGTGCCCTTATCATTTAAAAAATAATAACTTATAGATTGTCCTAGTTCATCATACTGATATAAGTTATCATATTCTTTTTCTTCTTCTGTATATTCCTGTATATCATCAATTCCTTGAATTTCTTGTTCTATATATGCGTCATCATAAGATATATAATAATAACCACTATCTCCAAATTCATCTCCCCAAGAATTAAGTACAATATATGCACCGTCATTTGCTGGCTGATTTCCACTAGCAAAGTTTTCTTTACTATAATTATCATCCCATCCAACAATTGTTATTGCATGGTCAGGTGACATAATGGATTCAGAATAAAAAGCATTAGTTTCTAAATTATAGTCATTGTTTATATTTCCTGTATAAGTATACCCCATTACTGCCCCATTTTCCTTTATGTGCTTTTTTATTTGTGTTCTTATTGCATTAACTTCTTCTTCTGTATATGTTTCTGCTCCTATAAAATTAGAACTGTCCTTATATGTAACAGAATTATCTGTTTCATATTCTTTATATATACTTGCAAATCTAGTTGTTTCATTAATTTTTACTTTAGCCTCTAAATTACTCAAATCAACATTATCATATGACAAGTAATAAGATTCTTTTGGGTTATTTTCTTCATTATAATAATTTGAAAACGGCATGTCAGTTTCATATGCTGATCCATATCCAGAAATAGCACTTGCTATAGCAATACTAGAATTGCCTCCAGCTCCTATTAATTTCCTAAAATTTCTAGAAACTACATAATCTGTATAAATTGGTGAATATTCTAATGATGTTTTATTATATTTTTTTGAAATTGTACTTTCTAATGACGATGTAAACGAAAATGCCCAACACAATCCTGTTTTTTGTTGGTTTTTTAAAATATTATTGCTTAAAAAAAATCTATTTTCTAATTGTGAATCTCCAACACTTCTTAACTCATTATATGTAGATTTCTTTAGACTATCTTCTATGCTTAAATCGCTATATGCAGGTTGAATAGCTGTTTTTCTTTCTTCTTCTGTTAAATTCTCCCATTTTTCGAATTCTGCTGATTTTTCTATCGTTTTTAATTCACTTGATGCAAATACCTTAGTAAAATTAAATATTATAATTGTTGCTAAAATAATAATGACTTTTGACATAATACTTCTAAATTTTTCTTTTGTTTTCATTTTATCACCTTTTTATCTTTACTATAAATTATATAATTTTAACTGTCAATTTTTTCTATTTTTTGTAACGACTTTGTAATCGTTATGTAATTGTTTAGTAAAATAAAGTTTTGTTTTATAATATCCATTAAATGTATTAAAAATATATATTTTCATCTACAATAAAAAACACTTCAAATTAAAATGAAGTGTTTTTACTATATTTTATTAAAATTGTATTGGCTTTTTATTCAGCTTTTGCTTCTTCTTTTTTTGCTTCTTCTACTACAGGTGTCTCTTCTGCTTTAGCTGGTGCTTCTTCAGCTACAGGTGCCTCCTCTACTACTGGTTCTTCTACTAATTCTTCTTTAATTGTAACTTCTTTAGTTTCAATTCTTGCACCAATTTTTTCTTTAGTCTTAGCAGATTTACCAAGTCTATCTCTTAAGTAGAATAATTTTGCTCTTCTTACTCTACCTACTCTTGTTACTTCAACTTTTTCTACTGCTGGTGAGTGAACTAAAAATGTTTTTTCAACACCTACACCATAAGAAGTTTTTCTTACTGTAAATGTTTGGTTTACTCCTCCACCTTGTACTTTTATAATTATTCCTTCGAATACTTGTATTCTTTCTCTGTTTCCTTCTTTTACTCTTACATGAACTCTTACTGTGTCTCCAACATTAAGTACTGGAATTTTGTTTTTCATTTGTTCATGTTCGATTGATTTAATGATGTCCATTATTTTTCCTCCTTTTTTACTTGTAAGGGGACGTTACCCTTTAGCACGGGTCGCCCAGGGGTGCGACCCCTACATGATTTTGATTTGATTTTTATTCTTTCTATTTTAGTTTTCCCTAGTTTAACAACTCGGGACGTTTTTGTTTTGTTATTTCTATAGACTTATCTTTTCTCCATTTTGCTATCTTCTCGTGATTTCCGAGATTTTAAAACTTCTGGTACACTTTTATTTAAAAATATTTCTGGTCGTGTATATTGAGGATATTCTAAAAGTCCATCTGAAAATGATTCTTCTTTAACAGATTCTTTGCTAATTACCCCTTCTATATATCTAGATACTGAATCTATAAGTACCATTGCAGGTAATTCTCCACCTGTTAATACATAATCTCCAATTGATATTTCCTCATCTACAATTTCATCTAACACTCTTTGATCTATGCCTTCATAATGTCCACATAGTAGTACAAGATGAGTTTCCGTAGATAATTCTTTTACTTTACTTTGGTTTAATACTTTTCCTTGTGGTGATAAGTAAATTGTTTTTACATTTTTGTCCTTAATTGACTTAAATGCATCATATACAACATCAGGCTTAATTACCATTCCTGCCCCACCACCATATGGAGTATCATCTACTTTTTTGTGTTTATCCTTAGAAAAATCTCTAATATTGATTAAATTAATTTCTATCAAATTATTTTCTATAGCTTTCCCTATAATGCTTTCATTTAAGCTAGAAAACATTTCAGGAAAAAGTGTAAGTATATCAATTTTCATTGTATTAATCCTTCTAATAAATGAACTATTATAGTTTTATTCTCAATATCAATGTTTTTTATTACTTCTTTAATTGCTGGTAATAATACTTGTTTACCTGCTTCATCTTTTACAACATATACATCATTACTACCTGTTTCAAAAACGTCATCTACTGTTCCTAATTCCTTTTGTTCATCTGTATAAACTTTGCATCCAAGAATATCTACAATATAATAAGTATCTTTATCTAGTTTTTCATCTTTATCTCTTTTTATTTTTAAATAAAGATTTCGATATTTTTCAGCTTCTTCTATAGTGTCTATACCTTCTAGTTTAAGGAATACCATATTCTTGCTAAACCTTACTTGTTCAATTTTAAATTCTTTAAGTTCTTTTTTTACAGATATATATATAGTTTCTAAATCATTAAATTTTGCAATATCATCAGTAAATGGTTTTACTTTTATAACACCTTTTAGTCCTGATGTATTAACAATTTGACCTATTTCAAAATATTTTTCCATATTTAATACCTTAATCAATAAATTCTACAGAAACTTTCTTTCCTTCTTTGGCAGCTAATGCCTTCATTATTGTTCTAATAGCTTTTGCTATTCTTCCTTCTTTACCAATTACCTTTCCCATGTCGCTATCTGCAACTTTAACTTCAAAGATAACCTGCTTTTCTCCATCTAATTCATTTATAGAAACTTGTGATGGATCGTTTACCAAGCTAGTAATTATTGCTTCTAATGAGTCTTTCATTAATCCTAAGCCTCCTTTTCGATTAGACGTTTTACTGTATCTGTTGGTTTTGCTCCGTTTTTTATCCATTCTGCTACTTTTTCTCTATCTACTTTTAATTCAGATGGCTCTACCATAGGGTTATATGTTCCTATTTGTTCGATTATTTTTCCATCTCTTGGTGATCTAGAATCAGCAACAACTATGTGATAGAATGGTGCTTTCTTTTTACCTGCTCTTTGTAGTCTTATTTTTACCATGATATTTTCCCCCTTTCGAAATGCGACGTTTGTTAGTCGCTTAAGGCTCCTAAGGCCCCTACATTTATTTATAAATTTTAAAAATTAATATCGGTTAAAACTTCATACCTTTTAGCGAATTCATATCTAAATTCTTCATCATGTTTTTCATTCCGCCTTTATTATTTTGCATTTTTTTCATTAATTTTCTTGTCATTTCGTATGAATTTATAAATTTATTTATATCTTGCACTTTAGTTCCACTACCGTTTTGCAATTCTTTGTCTTCTACTTGCATTTAATAACTTAGTATTTTGTTTTTCTTTTTTTGTCATTGAACATATTATTGCTTCTATTTTTACAAATTCTTTATCATCAACTTTAATATCTCCAAATTTATTCATTCCAGGAATCATTTTCATAAGTGAAGAAAATGAACCCATTTTTTTCATTTGCCTTAGTTGTGTTAAATAATCATCTAAATCAAATTCTTGTTTTTTTAATTTTTTTTCTAATTTTTCTGCTTCCTCTAAATCAAATGCTTCTTCTGCTTTTTCTATCACTGAAAGCATATCACCCATTCCAAGTATTCTAGATGTCATTCTATCTGGATGGAATTCTTCTATGTCACTAAGTTTTTCACCTGTTGCAGCAAATTTTATTGGTCTTCCTGTAACTTTTTTTACAGAAAGAGCTGCACCTCCGGCGAGTGTCTCCATCTAATTTTGTAAGTATAATTCCATCAATTCCGAGGTTTTCATTAAAACTTTGTGCAACATTTACTGCATCTTGACCTGTCATAGAATCTACAACTAATAGTATTTCATGTGGTTTTACATTTGATTTAATATTTTTTAATTCTTGCATTAGTTCTTCATCAATATGAAGTCTTCCTGCTGTATCAAGTATTACTACATCATTTAATTTTGATATTGCTTGTGACATTGCTTGTTTTGCAATTAAAACTACATCTTTTGTATTTTCATTTGCAAAAACTGGTATATTTAAACTACCTCCAACTACTTGTAATTGTTTAATAGCTGCTGGTATATATACATCACATGCAACAAGTAATGGCTTTTTACCTTGTTTTCTTAATAGGTTTGCAAGCTTTCCAGCCGTAGTTGTTTTTCCGAGAACCTTGAAGTCCTACTAGCATTATTACTGTTGGAGGATTTGGTGTAAAATTAATTTTACTTAAAGTTCCACCTAAAAGCTCAGTCATTTCATCTCTTACTATTTTTATAACTTGTTGTCCAGGAGTAAGCGATTTTAGAACATCTTGGCCCAAAGCTTTTTCTTGAACTATATTTACAAATTCTTTTACTATTTTATAGTTAACATCCGCTTCTAAAAGAGCTAGCTTTACTTCACGCATAACTTCTTTTAAATCAGATTCTGTTATTCTTGCTTTTCCACCAAGCTTTCTTGTAATTGCCTGTAGTCTTGAAGATAGTCCTTCAAATGCCATATGTTACCCTCCCCCCATGCGTTTATTGTTAATGATTTTTCTAAATTATTTTTTATTTGTAGGGGTCGCTGCCCACAGCGACCCGTTGTTTTGCGGGACGCCCAGGAGTGCGTCCCCTACAACATTTGCAATAAATTTCAAATTTTAAACTAGACAATTTAATTCTTTTTTTACATGTGTTAGAATTTGTGCTATTTGTTTATCTGTAGATTTTTCTTGAATTTTTGTAAGTTCTGATAATATAATTGCTATTTTTTCCTCTTGTTTAAACATCCTTTTCATAATTTCAAGCTTTTCTTCTAATTCGAAAAGTTTATTCTCTCCTTTCTTTATTATATCTCTAACTGCTTGCCTTGTTATTCCTTGATTTTCTGCTATCTCAGATAGAGATAAATCTTTGTCATAGTAATCTTCTAAGATTGCTAATTGTTTTTTAGTTAATAGTTTTCCATAAACTTCGCAAAGCATACTTATCTTAACATTCTTTTCCATATTACCATTTCCTTTATATTATTAGGGATGCTTATAATTCCCGGTTATCATTGGTGTTTTTTATTTTATTTGTTCAAAAACGTAATGCTATATTACTTTACACTATTTTTTGCCTTTTGTCAAGTATTTA
>CALXNI010000080.1 GCA_944389715.1 uncultured Clostridia bacterium
TGCAAATGTTGTAGGGGTCGCCGCCCACGGCGACCCGCATATCAATATTTAAGGGTCGCCCAGGGGTGCGACCCCTACAGATTTTAAAATAAATTTGATCATGTAAATTACAATTTTTTTCATAAAATTTCCAGAATTATTTTAAAATTTTAGAACATAATAATATCATAAGGTTTATATTGGTTGAAATAAGAGCAAGTTGAGATCTTATTTATTGAGGTTTTAATTTGTTCGAGCAAAGATATAATATGGTTCGCTTGGATTATATTATGTCGGCGCCGAAGATTATAACATTTGTATGCAAGCTGTATTTTTCTTTTTTTTATTTATTATATACGGTTAAATTATATATGTTATAGTTGGTTTAAGATTATATTAATATCTATATCTAATATTTATAGGATTTTTTTCTTTAAAAATATTAGAAAGGGATTGTTTTTAGTCCCTTGTTGGATGAATTCGGTTTCTTTTGGTGTTTTTATAGTCGAGCGAATAATTTAAATATGTGGTTTATTGCTTACTTATATAGCAATATATATTAGGTGAAAAAATTATGTATTTTAGTTTTAGCTGAAGATTAATATGAGCTTTATGCATAATAGCTCGGGGTAATTCCGAGCTATTAATTTTATATATCTAGATTTTTAACATCTTTTGCATTTTCTATTATAAAATTCCTTCTAGGTTCTACTTCATCCCCCATTAAAAGAGATATTGTTTCATCTGCTTTCATAGCATCTTCTAGGGTAACTTGAACTAATATTCTATTTTCAGGGTTCATTGTTGTTTCCCATAATTGCTCAGGATTCATTTCTCCTAAACCTTTATATCTTTGAAGAGCTAATTGATCTCTTGCAATTCCTTTTTCTTCTAATTCTTTATATTTTTCTGCTAAATCATTATCTGTATAACAGTAAATATCTTGCATTCCTTTTTTAGATAATTTATATAATGGTGGTTGAGCTAAAAATACATTTCCATTTTCAACTAAAGGTCTCATATATCTAAAGAAAAATGTTAATAACAAGGTCCTGATATGAGCTCCATCAACATCTGCATCTGCCATTATTATTACTTTGCCATATCTTATTTTAGTAATATCAAAGTCAGCTCCAATTCCTGCTCCTACTGCAAGTATTACTGGCTGTAATTTATCATTATTGTATATTTTATCTGCTCTTGCTTTTTCAACATTTAACATTTTACCCCAAAGAGGTAATATTGCTTGAAATTTTCTGTCTCTTCCTTGTTTTGCACTTCCTCCTGCTGAATCTCCCTCTACAATATAAACCTCACATTCTTCTGGTTTATTACTGCTACAATCTGCAAGCTTTCCAGGAAGGGTTGTACTTTCTAAAACATTTTTTCTTCTTACCAATTCCCTTGCTTTTCTGGCTGCTTCTCTTGCTCTTTAAGCACTAATACATTTTTCTAAAACTGATTTTGCAACAGAAGGATTTTCTTCTAGAAATGCTGATAGTTCTTCATTCATTACACTTTGTACAGCACCTGTTACTTCACTGTTACCAAGTTTTGTTTTAGTTTGCCCCTCAAATTGAGGCTCTTTTACTTTAACAGATATAACTGCAGTTATTCCCTCTCTTATATCTTCTCCTTGAAGGTTAGAATCTTTTTCTTTTAATATATTATGACTTCTTGCATAATCATTAAATACTTTTGTTAGAGCTCTTTTAAAACCTTCTAAATGTGTTCCACCTTCAATTGTATTTATATTATTTACAAAAGAATATATATTTTCAGAATAACTTGTTGTATATTGTATTGCTATTTCTATTGGTATTTCACCATTTTTTTCGATGTATATAGGTTTTGTATTTAATTTTTCTTTATTTTTATTTAAATATTCAACAAAAGAAACTAGACCACCTTCATAGCAGAAATCTGATTTTTTAGGTGTTTCTTCTCTTTCATCTGTCAATGTTATTCTTAATCCTTTTGTTAAAAAAGCCATTTCTCTTAATCTGTTTTCTAATATTTCATATTCATAATTTAATGTTTCAAAAATTGTATCATCTGCTAAAAATCTTACCATGGTTCCTGTTTTATTAGAATCTCCTATTTTCTTTAAAGAATTTACGGTTTTTCCTCTTTCAAAAGACATTTTATATATTCCACCATCTCTTTGAATTGTAACTTCAGTCCATGTAGATAAAGCATTAACTACTGAAGATCCAACACCGTGCAATCCTCCAGAAACTTTATATCCACTATCTCCTCCAAATTTTCCACCAGCATGTAATACTGTATAAACAGTCTCCGCTGCTGATATTTTTGTTTTTGGATGTATATCTACTGGTATTCCTCTGCCATCATCTTCTACTCTTATTATATTTCCTTTTTCTATTGTAACATGTATATTTTTACAATATCCAGCTAAAGCCTCATCTACACTATTATCAACTATTTCATATACTAAATGATGAAGACCTCTTGCTGATACGCTCCCTATATACATACCTGGTCTTTTTCTAACTGCTTCTAATCCTTCTAATACTTGGATTTGATCTGCTTTATACTCATGTTCAAACTTTTCCATTTTTCTCTCCTTTTTTTATACACATTCTATTGTTGCATTTGTAACTTTATATAATTTATATTTTGAATTATTTATTTTAAAACTATCAGTACATGTTATTATAACTTGATTTTCTTTAATATTTTCAAATAATCCTTGTATTCTTTTTTTATCTAATTCTGACATAAAATCATCAAGTAATATTACTGGTCTTTCTCCTATCTCATCATATATAACATTTGCTTCAGCAAGTTTTAATGAGATAATTGTTGTTCTTTTCTGTCCTTGTGATCCATATATTGAAACTAGATTATCATTTATATAAATTTCAAAATCATCTCTATGTACTCCTATTGATGTATACCCTTTTTGTATATCACTATTTTTATTTTTTTTCAAATTTTCTAAATAATTTTTTCCGTATATTTGATATGTATTTTATTTTTATTTTTTCTTTATTTTCTGTAGTTTTAAGATGAATATCAAAAATTTTTTCATTTATTTTTTCTATAAATTCTTTTCTATATTCATATATTTTTGTTCCTAATTTAGAAAGTTGTTCATCCCATATTTCTAAATTTTCTATAGATTTTCCTTCATACTTTATTTGTTTTAAATACATATTTCTTTGATCTATTGTTTTATTATATTGATTTAATAGGTGAACATACATTGGTCTTAACTGACTAATCATAATATTTAAAAACCTTCTCCTTTTACTAGGTTCGTTTTTTAAAATATTTATGTCTTCTGGTGTAAATAAAACAATGTAATTTTTACCTAAAATATCACTTGTCCTTTTTGCCGAAATTCCATTTATATAAAATTTCTTTTTTTCCTTTAATTCAAAATTTATTTTTACTTTTCTATCTTCTTTATAGCTCTCCATTTCTATTTTTGCATAATCTTTTTCTTTATTTATTAATTCTTTATCTTTATTTGTTCTAAATGATTTTCCTAAACTGCAAACAAAAATAGATTCTAGTATATTTGTTTTTCCTTGAGCATTATCACCATATATTATATTTACATTTTTGTCAAATTCAATTTCTTCTTTTTCATAATTTCTAAAATTTTCTAATTTTATCTTTTCAATATACATGTTTTTTTCCTTTTTTCAAAGACTAATCTTCCTTCATTCTAATAGGCAGTATCATATATGTATAATTTCTTGCTGTCTCATCTATTGGTTTTATAACGCAAGGTGAAATATTAGTTCCAAAAGAAATATAAATTTCTTCATCATCTATTGCTTTTAATGCGTCTAAGAAATATTTTGGATTAACTCCTATTTCTAGGTCTTTACCTTCTGTTTCTGTATACATTTCTTCTTTTGCATCGCCTGTTTGATTTGTACATGATATTGTTACTTTTCCTACCTCTATAGAAATTTTTACTGGATATTTTTTTTCTTTTTCTATACTAGATGATGAAATAAGACTTACTCTTTCAAAGCAATTTTGTAGTATATTTTTATTTATTCTTATTCTAGTTTCCCAATTGTTTGGAATAACGCTTGCATAATTTAAAAATTCTCCATCTAATAATCTTGTCACTATTTTACAATTTTCCATTTCAAAAATAGCTTGATTTTTAGAAACACCTATTTTTATTGAATCAAAGGAATCTAATATTATTTTATTAACTTCATTTAATGTCTTGCCAGGAATTACTGCTTTAAAATTACTACTAGCACTACTTAAACTATTACTTACCCAGCCCATTCTAAAACCATCTATTGCAACAACATTTAGGCTATTGTTTATCACTTCAAATAAACATCCTGTAAATATTGGTCTATTTTCTTCTATACTAACAGCAAATATTGTTTTTCTAATCATATTTTTTAATATTGTTTGATCTGTTTCTATAGAATTTTCTACTACTATTTTTGGAAGTTCAGGAAATTCATCTGGATTCATAGTAGATAGTTTATACAAAGAGCCTTCACATTCTATAACTAATAAATTATTTTCATTTAATTCTATATTTATATCTGTATCTGGAAGTTTTCTTATTATTTCACTAAACATTATACTATTTACAACAGTATTTCCTTGTTCTTTAACTTCGCATTCCATTGTATATTCAATTCCTAATTCTAAATCATAAGATGTTAGTTTTAATTCACTATCATTTGTTTGAATAAGTATTCCTTCTAATATAGGCATCGTTGTTCTTGTAGGTACTGCTCTTACTACAGAATTAATTCCTTTTAATAATTTTTCTTTTTCACAAACTATTTTCATTTTATTACTCCTTCTTTTAAAAAATAATTTTTAAGTATGTTCCTTTTTTCCGTAGGAAAATTTCGTTTTTATTATATATAAATTAATAAATATTAGCAATAGTATTAGTATGTCTTGTGGATTATGTGTAAAACTAAAATTTATAGCTAAATCCGTAGAAAAATTTATGTGTATATAGTTGTTGATAAATAAAAAAGTTATTCACATTATTAAAAAATATTTATTAAAATTCGAAAATTAACAGTTTTTTTTAAGTTATCCATAGCATGTTGAGGATAACTTTTTCCTTCCTTCCGTAAGAAGAGAAGAAAAGTTTTTATAAAAAATATGTTTCACAAACATATTTTTTTATAAAAAGCTTTTTTTGTTTATTTTTTAGTTTTCTTTAGATAAAATAATTTTTTTCACACTTTCCACAATTAATTTTGTATTAGATTCTGGATTTTGTTTTATTTCTTGTTCTATTTTTTTATATCCATGCATAACAGTTGTGTGATCTCTTTTACCAAAAGCTTCTCCTATTTTTGGAAAAGATTCATTTGTTAGTATTCTGCAAAGATACATTCCTATTTGTCTAGGATAAGCAATATCATTAGATCTTTGAGAACTTTTTAAATCTTTCATCGTTATGTTAAAATACTTGCATATCATCTCCTGAATATATTCTATGGAAATTACAGATGCTTTTTGCATTATAATATCATTAATAGCTTTTTCTGCCATTTCCATTGTAATTGGAGTATGTGTCAAGGAAGATTTTGCAACTAATTTATTAAAAACACCTTCTAATTCTCTAATATTAGAATCTATTTTAGCTGCAATGTTTGATAAAATCTCATCATCAACAATTAAATGCTTTTCATCTTTCTTTTTTCTAAGAATAGCAAGACGAGTTTCATAATCAGCCATTGAGACATCAGCAAGTAACCCCCATTCAAACCTAGATTTTAATCTATCTTCTAATAGAGGAATATCTCTTGGTGGTCTATCACTGGAAATTACAATTTGTTTTCCACTTTCATGAAGAGTGTTAAAAGTATGAAAAAATTCTTCTTGTAAACGCTCTTTTCCAGCTATAAATTGAATATCGTCTATTAATAAAATATCAATATTCCTATATTTTTGTCTAAATTTTTCAGTACTTGCACTTTTTAAAGCATCTATAAATTCATTAGTAAATCTTTCTGATGTAACATATAAAACTTTTAAAGATTTGTTATTAAATAAAACTTCATTTCCTATTGCATGCATAAGATGAGTTTTTCCTAGACCTACTCCACCATATAAAAATAATGGATTATATGCGGAAGCAGGTGATTCTGCAACTGCAAGGGATGCAGCATGTGCAAATCTATTATTATCACCAACTACAAAAGTACTAAAACAGTATTTAGGATTTAAAGAAGTATTAAAATATTCATTATTATTAGATGATACAGAAACTTCTTGTTTTTTTTCTAAATCTGTTATTTCATTTTCGCAAACTATTGATATATTACAATTTTTTTGTAAAATAAATGAAAAAGTATTCATTATTAAGTCATGAAATTTAGTATCTGCCATATCTCTTTTAAAAGAATCTTCTGAAACTAAAACCACATTATTATCAACAATACTTGCAATTTTAAGAGGCTCTATCCAGGTTTTATGAGATATTTGAGACATTTCATCTTTTAAAAGTTCTTTTGCTTGAGCTAATATTTGTTGTATATCTGTATTCATTTTTTAAAACACACCTTTCTAGTTATCCACAAAACAATCCACAGATGTTGATAAAACATGCTAAAAATAAATAAAAATTGAAAAAATATTTATCAACAAGTAAAACTTTAAAACTCGCAAAGCCGTACTTCCCTATTGTTTCAATAATAATATCAAAAATAAATTAAATTATCAAAAAAAAAAAAAAAATTATTATAAAATAT
>CALXNI010000081.1 GCA_944389715.1 uncultured Clostridia bacterium
ACTAATATATATATATATATATATATATATATGGCTTCGCCAATACAAAGAAAGGAGGTTGCTTGCTAAACAACAACCTCTTTTTGAATGGAAGGAGGGAGTATTGCTAGCAACTACTCCTTCAAAGGTGGTGCTATATGTTTAAGTATGGTACATTAAAAGATAACGAAGGAAATAAAATTTATCCAAATGCATACTACAAAATTGGCGATATTTTCATTACTACAAACAGTGAAAATCCAGCTGATAGATTTGGCGGTACATGGCAAAAACTACCAGACGAAACATTTTTAATGACTGCTTCAAGTAAATATGCTGTTAAAAGTACCGGTGGAGAAAATGAACACACATTAACTATTGAAGAGATGCCACAACATAGCCATAATCTTTTTAAAGGCTATGACGGTGGAGAACGTATTGTTAATGTAACTAACGTGACTAAAAATGGTACATGGGATGACATAACTGATGCCGTGAGTATGACTTCTACCGGTGGTAGTAAACCTCATAATAATATGCCAAAGTTTTATGCAGTATATGTTTGGATAAGAGTTGCATAGTAATGCGAACTTTATGAAAAAGAGAATTTTGTTAAAGGATAGTCAAAATAATGAATTATACCCAAGGCCTTGTTTACCAGTAGGGTCTTTAATTTTTTTAAATAATACATTAGACCCTAACGCTTACTTTATGGGAAAATGGGAAAAAATTGAAGAAGAAGTATTCTTCATAACGTCTAGTGATAAATTTCCAGTAGGACAAGTAAGTGGTTCTAATACTCATAAACTAACTATTGAAGAAATGCCAAACCATAATCACGGTATAGAAACTTATTATGCTTCTGGGACTAATGAAAGAGGAATTGTAGGTAATAAGGGTAATGGAGTTTGGACAGCTTCAACCAGTACTGAGTATACAGGAGGCAACAAGCCATTCGATGTAAGACCTAGAAGGTATACAATTAATGCTTGGGTAAGAATATCCTAGCAAGCTAATATAAATGAAAGTAAAATCAAATTTTATGGGAAATGATACAAAAATTAATGCTAATGCAATAGCTGTTGTTGAAGATAACAAAGGGAAGGCATTAGACGAATATTTAAAAGAAATAGTAGAAGTTAGTTCTAATGATAAAGGAAATTATTTAAAACTTAATAATGGTATTATGATTTGTTATGGTTTACAGCAATTTAGTGTTAATTTTAAAGATTATTGGACAAATATGAAAGCGACAGACCCTATTCAAATTGAATATCCAGCAGAATTTATAGAACCAACTTATTCGTATTTAACTGTTGGTGATGGAGACAATAATTGGCTAGGAGTTCAAGATAACACTGGTGGTAGTGTTTCTAAATCGCAATTGTTTAGGGTTTATCGTCCACCTGTTCAAGGAGACGGTGCTGGAGCAGTCAGTATTCAATATTTAGCTATTGGTAAATGGAAATAGGAGGTAAAAAGTGGAACATAGAAAAGGAATATGGTTATTAACATTTATTTTATTGGTGTTAATAGCCAATTTTATTTATAGCTTATTTATGCTTATAGACTATGAACAACGTAAAGATAGTGGTAACGATAGATGGAAACAAGTAGAAGAAAGAATTCTAAGAATAGAAAACAAGGTGTAGGCGATAGAAAATGGAACAAATCGCTAATTCAATTGCAAACTATGGTGTTTCAATAATCATAGTTGGGTTATTTTTGTGGGATTGGGTAAATAATAAAAAATCAGTCACAGAAGCCTTAAAAACTATTGCCAAAGCAAGTGGAAATATTGAAGAATGTTTAAAAAACATTGAGCAAAACAACGACAATATTTCAAAATCATTAGATGTATTACAAAACTCTATGGATAATCAAGATGATAAAATAGACAAATTGATAGAGTTGTCTCAAGGAGGTAAATAGAATGGATTTAAGCTTTTTAAGTGAATTTATAAACTTAGGAATATTAGGTGTATGTCTATGTGTTGGTTATGTAATCAAAACCAGCCTAGACTTTATACCTAATAAATACATTCCATTAATTATGCTTATATTAGGTACTATTTTAGGAATAGTTACTAATTTAAACGATTTAAGCATTAATGTTGTACTTACTGGTATGGTTAGTGGTTTAGCTTCAACAGGTATGTATGAAATGTTTAAGAATTTGTTAAAAAAGGAGAATGAATAGTATGGGGAATGATGAGTTTTTAAAATTATGCAAGAAGATAGTCAAAGATTATGCTAATGACCATTTAGACAAAAGCGACAATGTTCAAATAAATGAAGATAACGTATTTATAGTTTGGAATTGTAAAACTTTGCAAAATAATAAGGCATTAGTAAGTACCACTTTATATGATGGTATGTATTATGAATTAACTTACAATGGAGATAAAAAAGAAGTATATTTAGACGCTTATAAAAAATTTGAAAATAAAGCAATTAAAGTAGATGAAGAATAATTATGGAAGTAAGACAAATGTTGGTTGATAAAAGTAAGTATAATATAAAATGCCCTTATTCTATGACACCAGAATTTATTGTTGTTCATAATACAGCAAATGATGCTTCGGCAAATAATGAAATAAGCTATATGAGAACTAACAATAAGGAAGTGTCATTTCATTTTGCTGTTGATGACAAAGAAGTAGTGCAAGGTATTCCACTTGACAGAAATGCTTGGCATGCTGGAGATGGTGGCAAAGGTAAAGGCAATCGTAAAGGTATAGCTATTGAAATTTGTTATTCAAAATCTGGTGGAGAAAGATTTGATAAAGCAGAACAAAATGCTGCTAAATTCATTGCTTCACTTCTTAAACAATATGGCTGGGGTATTGACAAAGTTACAAAACATCAAGATTATTCCGGCAAAAATTGTCCAGAAAGAACTCTCAACTATGGTTGGGAGCGTTTTTTAAATATGATAAGAAGTGAGATGGGCGAAGAGCTTGTTAGCATTTCAGAAGGCAATTCTAATGAACCAAATTATACAGGAAAGATAGTATATCAGTCTTATGACAATAAAAAGAAAAAGTGGCTTCCAGAGGTAAATAGCCACGTTACGGTTGAATATGCCGGTAATTTAGGCAATAATATGGGAGGTTTAAGAGCTAAACCAACTTATGGAGAAATTAAAATTCAGGCTCATGTAATTGGTAAAGGTTGGCTTGGTTGGATAAGTTCTAAAAATTATTCTAAAAATAATAAAACTAACGGAAATACTTATTCTGGATTATATGGTCAAAAAATAGATATGATTATAATTAGGTCAACTAAAGGAAACGTAGATTACCGTGTTTATGATAATGTCAAAAATAAATGGCTACCATGGGTTAATTCAAATAACCAAAATGAATATGCTGGAAACGAAGGTAACCCAATTAGTGGTATTCAAATGAAATAGCATTAAAGGTCATTAAGTATCAAATAGCCATCAAATAAACCTAGGCTTAATTGCCTAGGTCTTTTTTTATTTTATTTTCTTTGTCAATATATTTATATACTTTTTTAAAAATTGTACCTAATTTGTACCTAATTGAATTTAGACACAAAAAAACCGTTGATTTTCAACGGATTATTTCATAATGGAGCAGGTGAGGAGAAGTAAAAGTGTCTTTTTATTAGATTTTATAAGTCTTTAATTTCCTTATTTTTCAACGATTTTAAAGCTTAAAAATTATTCAATACTTTATCATTTTAATTTTTTTGTACCTAATTTGTACCTAAAATTGATTTAAAATTTTAAGAACCTCAGCTTCTTTTTGTGGAAACAAATGTGCATATGTTTTAAGAACAATATCAGGAGTGTCTCCGAGTCTTTTAGCTATTATATTTAATGGTACATTGTTACTTATGAGCAAACTTGCGTGGCTATGCCTAAATTGATGCATAGTTATTCTTTTAACTCCTGATAATTTAAAATAATAATCTTTTTTTCTGTCGATGGTTGTATAAGAAATGTATTTGTCATCTCCAAACACGAAAAATTCATCATTAAATCCGGCTATTTTAGAGCTTTTGTTGTATTGACCTACAATCATACCCCACAACTTATTTGGCACTGAAATGGTGCGTATAACGCTATTTTTGGTAGGTATAAATAAATTGTCTTTTTTTAATCCTTTGATGTTTATTTGCTTGTATATTTTTACTGTATGATTATTAAAATCAATATCTTTCCATTGAATTGCTATTTGTTCACCTTTTCTAGTTCCCATGTAAAATGCAAATGAAAAAAATAGTTTCCAGAAGTCATCATCTATAGTTAAAATGAATTTGTTGAATTCATCAGGCGTTAAATATAACTCTTCTTCGTGCTTAATCTCTATCTTATCTGGGTCTTTTTCGAAATTACTTATTATTCTAAAAGGATTTAATTCAATATATCTATTTTTTACCGCATAATCTAAAACCGTTTTAAAATAGTTAAATATATTTTGCTTTGTGGAAGTTACTAAATTGTAATTATTTATTTCTTTTTTCCATTTTTCAACGAGTAGGGGAGTAATAGTGACAATATCTTTATTTTTGAAGATATTACCATATTTTTCTAAATTTATTTTCTTAGAATATAAAGTTCCATCTTTATTGTGACTGTTTTCTAAAAACTCCTTAACTAGATCATCCCAAATAATTTTATCGTAAGTAATTTCACCGCATTTCATCAGGAAGTTTCTTTCTGCTTCTTCAGCTTGTCCTTTAAGCTCAAATTTTTTCGACTTTTTAGTATGAATTTCTCCATATGCATCTTTATATTGACACTTAAAATACCATTTACGCCCATCTTTAGTTGGCTCTTTAGATTTATATACTGGCATATTTACACCTCCAACTATTGTAATTTTATATAAAATTTAGTATAATTAGAGTACATAAAAAGAGTTACCATTATTGGTAGTTTCTTATGTGTACACAGGTTTTTGATAGTCCTAACTTTTAGCCGAGTAGGGGACTATCTTTTTTTATTTAAAGTTTTGTTATATCTTTGTAATTTAAATTTAAATTTTGCATTATTTCGTTAAATATTAAATTAAGCATTTTATTAATAGAATTTAATCCAATTGCTCCATCATCACATTTAGAATCTATATCTAATTGAACATTATTTTCTTGTTTTGAAAAAGTGATTTTCATTAAAATGGGATTTGTGAATGGCTTTATATGTGGCTTTATTTTTACTTCAATGTAATTAGAAAAAGCTTTTTTGATTTTTCCATGTTTTGGTAATATCTCATTTATTAAACAATCATATAGTTTATCATAATCAATATTAAGTAGGTAACTATTAAAACCAAGATGTGTTGTTGTAAAAGTGTTGTCTTTAATTGCTTGTTTGTCATCGTGAATAAAATCTCTTTCTGTGCCACTATATCCACACTTTTGGCAAACATATTCTTTATAGTTTTTACTTGTAACTGTTTGCCTTGATGGTACAAATAGTGCGATAAGTAGTCTTGGAATAGTAAAGAAAATCCACATGATTAATTCAAACCACCACCAAAACAGAATCCACATTATAATACTTCTATGTACTTTTTTTGTTATTATTTGTGTCTTTTCTTGAATAATGACATTCTTGCTATGACATTTGGGACAAATTAAATTATCCATTTATACCTCTCCTCACACTCTAGTCCTTTTCTCCCTAGCAATGCCTATAATTTTTATAGGCTTTTTCTCTATATCTTCTTTAGTATACATTTTAATATTGTATGCTCCTGTATTATAAGGAACCAAAGTAATTCCACTATCATTTAATAAAACCTTTTTGAATGTCGCGTCATCGCCATTTACCATTACTGCACAGTCTTTGTTATTAGCTAAATCTGGATCATAAGTTTTTGAATCTTCAAAAACAACGATGTCATTTTCTTGGTATTTTGGGAACATACTATCTCCACTTATTTTAAGTGCATAGAATTGTTTTCCGCCGCGTAACCATCTTTTGGGTATTTCTATATATTCTAGGATATTTTGTTGTGCTTCAATAGGAATACCAGCTTTTATAATTCCTAAAACAGGTATTTGAACCGTGTTTTCATCGTCAACTATCGCTTTCATATATGTTCCGTTATCAAAATGTATTGGTGGAAAAAAATCATCTATAGATTTATTAAAATATTTTGCCATTTGAAACAGAAGAAATTGATTAACACCTCTATCACCATTTTCATATCGTGAAATAGCTTGACGAGTTGTTCCAAGTTCTTCAGCTAGCTCATCTTGTGTTATGTTTTTTTGCTCTCTAAATAATTTTATTTTCTTTCCAGCATATTTTCGTAATTTGTCATCGTCAGCAATCAATAAATTCACCGCCTTTCTTTTAATTAGAGTATAACACTTTATAGAACAAAATGCAACAAAATGGAACTTTTTTGTTAAAAAACGAAAAAAAAGTATTGACAAAAGCACCATAACGGTGCTACAATTTGTGTGTAATAGGAAAGGGTGGTGAAAAAAATAATGCAAAAAAAATTAATTATATTGAAAGAAGAAAATCATCTTACAAATGAAAAAATGGCTGAATTACTTGGAATATCTGCAAAACAGTATAGAAAAAAAGAACAAGGGCTGGCTCCTTTTAAATTAAATGAGATGTTTATTTTAAGCAATTTTTTTGAAAAAAAGATAGAAGATATTTTTTTACCTTCAACGCACCAAAATGGTGCTAAAAGATTAAAGGAGAATTAATAATATGGGAAATAATAGTTATAAATTCGAAATAGGTAGTATTGGCAATTATATATACGTTGAAAGTAAAGAATTAACGGTTGTTACAAAAACAGAAAAAACAATTATAGAAAAAGATGATAATGGAAAACCAATTATCACCTTTGTATCCAAGCAGCAAGAAGTTGAGAAATTGCCAAAGGAAGCCAAGAATGCTTAGAAATTAAATCAGAGAATTTCTTAAGTTTACTTTTACTAAAGTCATCATTTTTTAAACATTCCTCTAAGGAAGATAATAATTCATTTAATCGGTCTTTATCGTTTGAACCATATAAATTAATCATTCTTGAAAAATCTTCAAAATTAAATCCATTATTTATAGTTGCATTAGTTTGGTTTCCTATAATAGAGGAATTTGGATTATAAGTATTAAAAATATTAGTGGTCTTAGGCTTAATAAATTCACTTTGGAAATAAACATCTAATCGGTCTTGCTTTCCATGAATTACAACAATATCAGTATTTGTAACAATGTAGTGTTTATTTTTTAAAGGACAAAATATATCATCACCAGGCAATATTTCAGGACCAATGTCAAAACTTATAAAATGGTATTTTTCATCATCAGAGATTAACCCTTTATAAGTACCTATATAATTGTTATTTCTACTAATTTCGCAATCTAGCATTTCATGTCTAAATGCTTTTAAAGAATTAATAATATTAATCACCTCACTTTCAAAGATATTATATCAGATTTTAGTGAGGTACAAGGGAGAATAAATAATGATAAAAAAGAAATCAAAAACGCGACCAAGCATAGTTGATTTCTAAATATTAACGTAGATAAAAGGTTCTGCAAAGCCAATTTGTCTACGGCTATTAAAAAGTCAAATAATTTAGAAAGAGTGTGATTAGATGGCAAAAAGAAAATACTATTCTGCTAGCGAACAACTTCAGGCGATGACAAGTCAATGGGCAGATAATAAATCAATAAAAATAATTGGTGGAGTTGGTAATAATATGGCAGGAAAAATTCGCCAAGAAATTGAGGAACAAATAAAAAAAGAGGGTTATAGACTGCCAAGGAGTGCAGTAGTCCCCATGAAATATGTTATTGATTATTTCAAAATTGATATTAATTATCTGAAGAAATTAGCAAGTTTAGAAAGGGGTGATTAAGATGGATAAAGCAATTAGATGGTTATCAAATTATTGGGCTTATATAGCTTTAATAATAATGGTTTTAAGCGTGGCATATTTAGGTGCTTTAGACGAAAAAAAGACCGCTGAACAGGTCGAAATGATTAGCGGTCAAACAATCATTGAATTAATTAAATAATTCAATGAAATTATAACATGAATTGAAATTTAAAGCAAATTGGGAGGTATGTATGGAGAAAAAATATGATGTAAACATTATTACGTGTTCTGCAGGAGAACAAAAAGAAATGACTGTAAGTGAAATAGTGGATTATTTACAAAAACACATGATAGAAGAAATGAAAATAAAAGAAATCAGACAATATGATGATTACGATTTAAAAACAAAAATTATAAATGATTTAATGAAAAAAGATACTTTTGATACTGCCGAAATAGAACTGGCAAAATTAGTTTTAAAAGATTAAAAAAGTTAAGCAAATAAATGCTCAACTAATTAGATAACTTTAATGCTTTCACTGTGATTAGAGCTATCAGGTGTTTTATTAGAATTTTTACTTAGTTCATCAATCTTCTTGTAAATAGATTCGATATATTTTGGGGCATCTTCCAAACGTCTATCGTAACCTGCTGCACTATTTTCAAGAACAGATTTAACGATACTTACAGCTAATTCTATTTTCTTATCAGTACTCAAAATTCCACCTCCTTTCTAAGGAGATATTATAACACAGAAATAGGGGTGAAACATGGTTAATAGTTTTACAATTTACAAAGAATATTACGAGCTAATAACCTTGCTATCTGAAAAAGAACAACAAGAGCTATTATTAGCAATTACTAGATACATGTTTGAAGATATAGAACCTACTTTAAACAGTAACCAAACAAAGATATTTAACAATTTAAAAAGGCCATTAGATAAAAGTAAAGAGCAATCCAAAAGAAAACGAAACAGAAACCAAACAGAAACCAAAAAAGAACCAAAAGAAAACCAAACAGAAACCAAAAAAAATCCAAAAGAAAACCAAAGCAGTAACCAAACAGAAACACATCAAGATGTTCCTGTTACTGTTAATGTTAATGTAGATGTTAAGGATAGTTATAGTTATTGTGAAGAACAATTTGGAAGAACTTTATCCCCTGTTGAGTACAAACTTATATCCAAATGGCATTCATGGTTTGATGAGGAAGTTATTAATTACGCTATCGATAAGACGATAAAGAATGGAGCAAGAGCTTTATCGTATACTGAGGCAATAATCAATTCTTGGCATGATAAGGGTTTCAAGACACTTAGAGAATGCGAATTAGAAGATAAGTCAAGGAGCATGAAAGAACATATGCCTGAGGCTTACAAAGACGTAAAGTCAATACGTGCTAGTGATGATGAGGTTAAGAAACTAGAGGAGGCATTAAGTGAAATCGA
>CALXNI010000082.1 GCA_944389715.1 uncultured Clostridia bacterium
CTCTTCCGATCTCATTGTTTTCGGGTCGCCGAGGGCGGCGACCCCTACATTTTTCAATTGTTTTATATTATTTGTTTTACGACGCTTTTCATTTGAATTAAACTATTTCTTTCTTTTAACTTCGTACACACTATCAACTTTTCTAATAGCTTTTAAAACCTTATTCAATTGTTCTATATTTTCTACTTCTAAAGTTATTTCTATTGTAGCTATTCTTTCTTTACTTGTCTTTGTATTTACTCCCATTATATTAATTTTTTGTGATGTTATTTCTCTTACTATGTCAGAAAGTAAGCCAGTTCTATCATTAGAAAGCACTTCTATATCTACATTGTATGAGCCTTTTGTTTGTTCATTATACCAAGAAACATCTATTATTCTGTTTTCATCTTGGAGAAGTTCTTGCATATTTACACAGTCTGTTCTATGAATAGAAACACCTCTTCCTTTTGTAATGTATCCTATTATATCGTCACCAGGTACTGGATTACAACATCTTGAAAATTTAACTAAACAATTGTCTATTCCTTTTACTATTACACCTGATTTTGGAGGTTTTTTTGTTGATACTTTTTTTGTTGTTAACTCTTGTATTTTTGCTTCAATTGTTTCTTCTTCATGTTCTTTTTTATATTCCTCTAACAATTTAGTTATTATCTTTCCTGGTGCAATTGCTCCAAACCCTATACTTGCAAACATATCGTCTGTACTTGCATAACGATATCTTTCTAATACATTATTTATCCACTCAGGTTTAAATAAATCACTATGGGACATTCCAATTCTTTTTATTTCTCTGTCTAGTATTTCTTTTCCTCTAACTATATTATCTTCTCTTTCTGCTTTTTTAAACCATTGTTGAATTTTTGTTTTTGCACTAGAACTTTTTACAAATTTTAGCCAATCTCTACTAGGTCCCTTTGGAGTATCTGATGTAATTATTTCTACAATATCACCACTTTTTAATTTTGTAACAATTGGCATCATTTTACTATTTATTTTACAACCTATCATTCTATGTCCTACTTCTGCATGTATAGAATATGCGAAATCAATTGGCGTTGCATCTCTTGGCAAAACTTTTATTTCTCCTCTTGGAGTAAAAACATAAACTTCATCTTCAAATAATTCTGTTTTTAATGTCTTTAAAAATTCATCTGGGTCCTGCATATCTTTTTGCCATTCTAACGTTTCTCTAAGCCATGCAAGTTTATCATCTGTAACTACAACATTGGATTTTTTACCTGATTTATTATTTGCCTCTTTATATGCCCAATGTGCAGCAATACCAAATTCTGCAACTCTATGCATATCCCAAGTTCTAACTTGTACTTCAAATGGTGTTCCATTTGGACCTATTAGTGTTGTATGTATTGATTGATACATGTTTGGCTTTGGAACTGCAATATAATCTTTAAATCTACCTGGCATTGGATTATATAATTCATGTACTACTCCGAAGCGCTGCATAGCAATCTTTTATAGAATTAACTATTATTCTTAATGCAAATAAATCATAAACTTGGTCAAGAGTAATATTGTCTCTTTTCATTTTTCTATAAATACTATATAAGTGTTTTGCTCTTCCCGTTATTTCTGCTTTTATATTTTCTTTTTTAAGAGCAACATTTATTTCTTCCATTATTTTATCTATAAATTCTAAACGTTCTTCTCTTTTCTTTTCTATTCCTTCTACTAATTCTCTATATTCTTCTGGATATAAATATCTAAATCCTAAATCCTCTAATTCCCATTTTAGAGAATATATACCTAAACGGTTTGCAAGTGGTGCATATAAGTCCATTGTTTCTTTTGCATTTGCAATTTGCCTATTTCTTGGTAAGTAACTTAAGGTTCTCATATTATGAAGTCTATCTGCTAGTTTTATTAGTATTACTCTTATATCTTTTCCCATTGCTAAAAACATTTTTCTGTAATTTTCTACTTGTTGTTCTTCAATAGTACTATATTGTATTTTTCCGAAGTTTTGTTACTCCTTCTACCATTTCAGCAATTTCTTCTCCAAATTCGTTTATTATGTCCTGATGAGTAACAGGTGTATCTTCTACTACATCATGCAAAAGTGCTGCTGCAATTGTACTATCATCTAATTCTAAATCAGCTAATATATACGCTACTTGTAGTGGATGATTAATATATTTTTCGCCTGATACTCTATTTTGTTCTTTATGGTTCTCTTCTGCAAATTCATATGCTTTTCTTATCAAATTTGAATCAGACTTAGGATTATTTTTTTTCATTTTTTCTATTATTTTTTCTATTGTAACTTCTTCTTTATTTTGCATATCAGATATCCTTTCTTAAATTGATTTCATTATGTCTTTTATATTAATTTGTATTATTTCTTCTCCGGTTAAAATTATTAATCTCTAAAACTCCTGCAACATCAATTTTATCACCTATTAAAAATTCTTCTGATAAATATCCTAAGTTAAATCCTATTGCATTTATTAGAAAATTATCATCCTTTAAAGTTAACTTTAAGTGTTTTCCTTCTGAAAGTGCTCTTATTGAATCTATTTTCAAATTTTTATATACAAATACTGGTGTTTTATTTTTTTCTCCAAAAGGCTCTAATAATTCTAATTCTTGTATTATGTTTTTATTTATATCTTTTGATGTTATTTGCCCATCTATTTTTATTACGGGAATAATCTGCTTTATGTTTTTCTTAATAGCTATCTCTTCTATTTTTTTCTTAAAATTATAAAAATTATCTTTTTTTAGTGATACTCCCACTGCCATCTCATGTCCGCCATATTTCTCTAGATACTCACTTGATTCTACTAATGCTTCGTGTAAATCGAATCCAGGAATACTTCTTCCGGATCCTTTCCCTATTTCTTCTTCAAAACACAATAGTATGGTAGGTTTAAAAAACTTTTCAGTTAATTTTGATGCAACAATTCCTATTACTCCGTGATGCCAATTTTCTCCATAAAGTACTATACTATTTAAATTATCTATATTTTCTTTTTGTAACTCTAGAATCGCTTGTTCAAAAATTTCTTTTTCTTTTGCTTGTCTTTGTATATTAAATTTATTTAATTCTGTAGTTATTCTTTTTGCTTCTTCAATATTGTTTGTTAAAAACAGTTTAAGAGCTTCCTCTTGGTATCCCATTCTTCCACACGCATTAATTCTTGGTGCTACTCCGAACGAAATTGTATTTGAATCTATCTTTTTATATTTGGATTCTATTATTAAAGTTCTTAAACCAATATTTTTTGTTTGGGCAACTAATTTTAACCCTAATTTTGCAATTACTCTATTTTCATCTACTAATGGTACTATATCAGATATTGTTCCAACGCAAACTATGTCTAGATATTTTAAATAATCTTTTGGATCTAAATTTAATTTTATAGAAATTGCTTGTATCAATTTAAATACAACTCCGGCAACCAGCAAGTCCTCTAAATGGATATGTATTATCTTTTCTTTTAGCATCTATTATTGCATATGCTTTTGGTAATTCTTCTAATTGCTCATGATGATCTGTTACAATAACATCTATTCCTAGTTTATTACACATATCTATCTCTTCTATTCCAGAAATTCCACAATCTACTGTTATAATTAATGTGTATTTCTGCTCTATTATTTTTTCAATAGCATCTTTATTTAATCCATATCCCTCTTCTAAGCGGTTTGGAATATAATATCCAGTTTCTAATCCTCTTTCAGATAAATATTTTTTTAGTACTGTTATACTGGTAATTCCATCTACATCATAATCTCCATATATCATAACTTTTTCTTTTGTATTAATTGCCTTTATTATTCTTTCTACCGCTTTTTTTTTTTTTTTCATTAGAAATGGGTCATAAAAATCATCTCTTGTTGGATTTAAAAATACATTTATTGATTCATCATCTACCACATCCCTATTTATAAGTATTTTTGCAAGAAGTTTAGAGATATTAAATTTTTTTGATTTTTTATTTATTTTTTCTTCGTTTTCTTTATAATATTCTTATTTTTTATATTTATTTATTTTTTTTTTTAATAAATATTAAATAAAAAAAAAAATATTTAAAAATAAAAAAATTAAATATTTTTAATTAAAATAAAAAAAAATAAATAAAAAATCAAAAAAATTTAATATCTCTAAACTTCTTGCAAAAATACTTATAAA
>CALXNI010000083.1 GCA_944389715.1 uncultured Clostridia bacterium
AGAATCAATTTTGAAAAAAAATAAGGTTAAAGATATACAAACTGTAAATCCATCGACTACAGGCTGTGCAATTCCTTCTATTTTAACTGGGGAGTATCCTGAAAAACATGGGATGTTAGGTTGGTTATCTTTTTATAGACCAAAATCCATTGAGTATTTTCCAGTACTATTTCTGGAACGTCGAACAGGTAAGAATTTATCAAATTTCGGTATAAAAAGTAGTGATATCTATAAATCAGAATCCGTAATTAATAAAATAAATAGAAAATCATATGCTCTTTTTCCAAATTATATGAAAGATAGTGAATTTTCTAAATTTGCATTAAATACAAACAATAGATTAGGATATGATTCGATGAGTGAAGCTTTTGAAATATTTAAAACAAATATTTCTAAATTATCTGAAGAAACTTTTACATATATGTATTTACCTGATGTAGATTCAAAATCACATAAATTTGGTGTTTATAGCAAAGAAGTAAGGAATATTATAAATGAGATTGAAACAGAACTTAAAAAAGTAAATATAGAAAATGTTGAAATTATCATTACTGCTGATCATGGTCAAACAAATGTAACTGAAAAAGGTTTAAAAATTGATTTAGAAAAATACAATAAGTTTTTTTATGCATTACCAGGAATTGATGCAGGAACTGCAACTTATTATATAAAACAAGAAAAAACAGAAGAGTTTGAAAAGAATTTTAATTTAGATTTTAACGATAAAATGTTTTTATTTAAAACAGAAGAACTAGTTAAAAATAAAGTTTTTGGACCAACAGAGTTATCTAATTATATGAAAAGTAATTTAGGAGAGTATGTTAGTATTTGCAAAGAAGGAGTATATTTAATAAATTGTGAAGAAGAAGATGAGGTTTTAAATAATTTAAAAGGAACTCATTCAGGATTTAGTAAAGATGAAATAATGATTCCTTTAATAGTGATTAACTAAAAAATAAAAATCAAGAAAAATTTAAATCCAAAAGACAATGCTTTTTTACAAAAAAATTCCAAAAACAAATTAAAATCTTTGAAATTTTTGAAAAAAGTTATATATATTCTATTTTTAAATTTTTATTGGGGGTGACCAAAAGTCGCCTCTATTTTTTTGTGGTATCTCGCTAAAAGCCACGCTTTTAGGCGTAAATGGGAGCTTGGGGTGACTCCCTGTTCCTGCAAAATTGCTTGAGAGCAATTTTGAAAAGAATTTTTCAAGAAATTAAATTTAATTTTTTCATATAATATACTTTACATATTTTAAAAAATAAGGATTTACTCTATATAAAGTTGAATCATTTTAATTTTAAGAAAAATAAGAAAATTTGAAAAAATGAAACATTTGATAAAAAAATTGGACTCTTATTAATAGAAATGAGGTGATGGAATATTGAATAATATTTTAAGTTTATTGTATTAGTTGTTTTAAAAGTTAATTTGGACTAAAAGAAATACAAAGATTTCTTTTTGCATAATATTTATTGAGAAATATTATGGAGGAGCTAATTAAATGCAAATTACTTCTTGCGAAATTACTAATACAAAGTATATTCAAATTTATTTAACTGAAGAAGAATTAAAAAAGCAAGAAACAAAAGAACTCGTAGATAAATATAAACAAGAAAAATGCCGTTTAGCTATATTCATAACTGGAAAAGAGAATTATCCCGAAGTTCTAAAAAAAATAGTTATGAAACAAGTGGAATTAAATAACAATGTATGCTAACATGACATTATCAAGCAATATCAGGCTAGAAAGGGAAGGTTTGAAATTATATTTCAAACTAAGGTTTTACTATGAATGAAAGTAAAATAACAAAAGTTGTAGGATATTGTAGATTGTCTAGAGATGAAGATAAAGAAAATTATTCAAGTATTGAGGAACAAAAAAGAATTATTACTGAATATGCAAGTAGTCGTAATTGGACTATCTCTGACTTCTATATAGATGACAATGTTTCGGGATACACCTTTAATAGACCTGAATTTACAAAAATGATGGAAAGAGTACAAGGAGGAAAAATTGATGTAGTAATAGTAAAAGATTTATCAAGAGTTGGCAGACATAACGGACGAGTCTTAGTTTTAATAGACGATTTTAAAAATATGCAAAAAAACTTAATAGCAGTATCTGAATTGAGTGGCTCTTATGATGTTTTGCATGATAAAGATGACCTTATAGGTATAACAACTTGGTTTAATGAAAGATATGTTAAAGAATGTTCTAAAAAAACAAGAGATCATATGTATTCTAAACAAAAATCAGGAAGATTAATAATGGGGAATTACTATGGTTATGAAAAAGTTTTTAAAGACGATATGCCTATGCTTTATGTAATAGATGAAATTAAACCTGTTATTGAATTGATTTTTAAGCTATACTTAGAAGATGGATATGGTTTTCAAAAGATAAGTGAAATATTGAATACAAAATATAACTTTCCTACTCCTTCTGAATACTACAGAATGAAACATTTAGAACGAGGAAGAATTTATAAACACAAAGTTCAAGAGGCTTGGACTAAAGATATGGTAAGTAATATTTTAAAAAACGAAATATATACAGGAACTCTTATAACTCATAAAAAAAGAAGTATAAATATTAGAGGAAAAATTGTAAAAGTACCTAAAGAAGAACATTTTATATTTGAAAATCATCACGAACCTATTATATCAAAAGAAATGTTTAAATTAGCACAAGAATTAAGAAATAAAAAATATAAACAAAATACATCAGGTGCAAATAAAAAACATGATTACTATTTTTCGGGAATGTGCGTATGCAATGATTGTGGCTCAGGAATGTCTGGTATAATAATTAAAAGAAAAGTTAAAGAAAAAGGTTATGACTGTTCAAGATACAGACAATATAGTACAAAAGCTTGTCATTGCCACGAAATTAAAGAAAAAGATATTTTAATTCATTTGAAAGAATTTTTAAAATTTACTAAACAAAAGTATTTAAAAGAAATAAAGAATATTAAAATTGAAATAAAACAAGAAAACAAAACTAGCGATAAATTTAAATTACAAAACAAATTAAATATTCTAAATGAAGAATATAAAATACTAATTAATCAAAAAATAAAAGAACTAGCATCTTGTAATAGTTCTATGCAGAGAGAAATTATAGAAAATACATATAAAGAATTAGAAAAAGAAAAAATGCAAAGAATGGCTCATTTGCAGGAATTAATTCAAAGTGATGAAAAGAAGAATTTAGAAGATAAAATTCAAAAACTAAAAACAGCATTAGAATATTTTGATGAGATTATAAACGCAAGTAAGCCAAACAGAATTATATTACAAATGATAATTGACAAAATTTATATACATAGAGATAAAACCATTAGATTTCAGTTAAAAAGTGATATAGAAAAACTTTATTAAATGCAGAACAAATTTTTGCAAAACTATTGAAAAATTTTTAAAAAATTGATATAAAATAAATACGAACAAATTTTCTAAAAAGTAAAGGAGGCAAAAATGAATCAAGATAATTTGCATTTAATAAATAAGATTTTTAATAATGAAACTATAAGAACTGTATGGGATAAAGACGATGAGAAATATTATATTAGTATAATTGATATTGTTGGTATACTATCTGGAAGTAAAAGACCAAGAAAATATTGGAGTGATTTAAAAAAACAGTTATTAGAAGAAGGAAATGAAGTGTCCGAAAAAATCGGACAGTTGAAATTAAAAGCTCAAGACGGCAAATATCGTATGACAGATGTGTGTGATGTTGAAGAAATGTTTAGAATAATAGAATCAATACCATCAAAAAAAGCAGAGCCAATAAAACAATGGCTTGCACGTTTAGGAAAAGAAAGAATTGATGAAACTTTTGATCCAAGTATTGCATTGCAAAGAGCTATAGATTTATATCGTACTAAAGGGTATGATGAAGAATGGATTGCAAAAAGAATAAAAACAATTCAAGAAAGAAAAAAGTTAACTGATGTATGGAAAGAAAATGGAATAGAAAGCAATATTGAATATGCAATCTTAACAAATGAAATATACAAAGAGTGGTCAGGAATGACGGCAAAAGAGTATAAACAATATAAAGGGTTAAGAAAAGAAAGTTTAAGAGATAATATGGATAATATAGAACTTATATTAACAGATTTATCAGAAGAAGCAACTAAAAGAATTGCAGCTAAACAAAGACCATTAGGATTAAATGAGAATATCAAAGTTGCTAAAATGGGAGGACATGCAGCAAAGGTAGCAAGAGAGGATATTGAAAAAAATTTAGGCGAATCTGTTGTAACAAAAGATAATAGACTAAACTATAAATACATCGAAGAAACACACCAAATATTAAATAAAGATAACACAAAGAAAATAGCTAAAAACAAGAAAAAATAATTAATTAAATTGCAATTTAATATATCGGATTATATATGTTTAATTTGGCCAAATTTGACCAAATTAAACATAATAAATACATCCAAAGATGCGTACTTTACCCCCGTATGTACGACTGAATTTATTGCTTTTTCCAAAGCAAATACATATTTTCAAAACTTAAATACTTGTTTAATTGGTCTCAGCATTGATAGTAATAGTTCACATTTAGCTTGGTTATATGATATATGGTTAAAAACTGGAATTAGGGTTCCTTTTCCTGTAATAGCAGATAGAAGTGGAGAGATTGCTAGAAAATATGGAATGATTTCAAATGCAACAAGTTCAACAGAAACAGTAAGAAATGTATTTGTAATAGATGATAAAGGAATAGTAAGAGTAATTTTAGTATATCCTCTAAATGTAGGAAGATGTATACCAGAAATTTTAAGAATTATAGAAGCTCTTCAAACAGCAGATTGTAACAATGCGGCAACACCTGCAAATTGGATATCAGGAGATCCAATAATAATTCCTGCACCGCAAACATTTGATGAACTTATAAAAAGAAGCAAACAAATTGATGAAAATAAAAATGGAATAAGCTGGTATTTAAGTTTTAAACAATCTGAATGTTGTAACAAACAAATTGAAGATAAAGAAATTAAAAAAATTGAAGGAAAAAAATAGAAAATTTTGTAATTTTTTAAATAACCTATTTTAATTAATATAAAAATAAAAAATGTAAAAAATAATTATATATTAATTTAAAGGAGGTTATTTTTTATGGAAAAAAATCAAAAAATTTATTGTAATGTTAATAGCTGCACATATAATAACGAAAATAAACAAGTTTGTGAATTAGAAGAAATAAAAGTTTGTGCGTGCACAAATTGTAATAATGGTAAAGCCGAAGATGAATCAATGTGTGGAAGTTATAAATATAAAAATCAATAAGATAAATTGGAATTTGTTGTTTAGAGATTAGAGGTTAGAGATTGGAGATTAGAATTTAAAAATATAGGGGGTTCCACACCCTCCCCAAAAAACAAAATTAATTGCAGACGTTGTAGGGGCGATTTTAATCGCCCGTAAAAACATGTTAAATTAATTGCAAATGTTGTAGGGGCGGGCCTTGTGTCCGCCCGAAACAAAATAATTGCAAATGTTGTAGGGGTCGCCGCCCACGGCGACCCGAATATCAATATTTAGGGGTCGCCCAGGGGTGCGACCCCTACAGATTTAAAATAAATTTACCTACACAAATTACAATTTTATTATCTTTTTAAAATAACTTGAAAATTTATCCTTCTAATAATATAATGTGAATATAATTATATATGGGAGGTAATATTATGCCATTAGTAACAACAAAAAATATGTTTGAAAAGTCAATGAAGGAAGGATTTGCAATTGGTGCATTTAATATTAACAACATGGAAATCTTACAAGGAATTGTAGATGCAGCTGAGAAACAAAAATCACCCGTAATTCTTCAAGCATCAAGTGGTGCAATTAAATATGCAAGAATAAAATACTTAATGAAAATGGTGGAAGCAGCAGTAGAAGAAACAAATATTCCAATAGCAATACATTTAGACCATGGAGCAGATTTTGAAACATGTAAAATGTGTATTGATAATGGATTTACATCAGTGATGATAGACGGTTCTAAATATAGTTTTGAGGAGAATATAGAAATAACAAAAAAGGTTGTAGAATATGCTCACGAAAGAGGAGTAGTAGTTGAAGCAGAATTGGGGCAACTTGCAGGAATAGAGGATGATGTAAATGTTTCTGAATCAGATGCCAAATATACAGATCCAGATCAAGCAAAAGAATTTGTAGAAAGAACCGGTTGTGATTCACTTGCAATAGCAATAGGAACAAGTCATGGTGCATATAAATTTAAAGGCGAGGCAAAATTAAGAATGGATATTTTAAAAGAAATTAAGCAAAAAATACCAAATACACCAATTGTTTTACATGGTGCATCAACAGTAATACCAGAATTAGTAGAAACATGTAACAAATACGGAGGAAATATTCCAGGTGCAAAAGGTGTTCCTGATGAAATACTTCATGAAGCAAGTATTTCAGGTGTATCAAAAATAAATGTGGACACAGATTTAAGACTTGCTTTTACAGGAGAAATAAGAAAAGCTTTAGCAGAAAATCCATCAGCATTTGACCCTAGAAAATATTTAACACCTGCAAGAGAAAAAATTACAGAAGTAGTGGAACATAAAATAAAAAATGTTTTTGGATCAGCAAATAAAGCATAAAAATATATTTTTAATTAGATAAATAAAGAGCAAAAATTGATTTGCTCTTTATTTATCTATTCTTTTTCTCATTCTCATCTCTGCATCTTTTTTAGCAATTTCACGTCTTTTATCATAAAGCTTTTTACCTTTACCTATCCCAATTTCTACTTTTACAAAATTTCCTTTAAAATAAATAGTCATGGGGACCAGTGAGTATCCTTTCTGTTTTATTAAACCAATTAATTTATTAATTTCTTTTTTAGTTACAAGTAATTTTCTATCTCTTAAAGGATCTTTATTATAAATATTTCCAAATTCATATGGGCTTATATGTAAGTTATATATGTATAATTCTCCATTTTTTATGGCAGCATAACTATCTTTAAGATTAACTTTTCCGATTTCTGATAGATTTGATTTCTGTACCAGAAAGAACAATTCCAGCTTCTAAAGTATCTTCAATTGTATAATTATGTTTAGCTAAAGGATTTTTTGAAATAATTTTAGACATTTTTAATACCTCATTAATAAAAACTATTAAAAGTATAACATAAAAAATGAATAAAATATAGATAAAAATAAAAAATAATGTGTTAAAAAAATTGTAATTTGTATTATTAAATTTATTTTAAAATCTGTAGGGGTCGCACCCCTGGGCGACCCTAAAATATTGATATGCGGGTCGCCGTGGGCGGCGACCCCTACAACATTTGCAATAAATTTGCTGTTTGCGGGCGGGTGTGGA
>CALXNI010000084.1 GCA_944389715.1 uncultured Clostridia bacterium
CATTTTCTTCTAAAATTTCGACTGTTTCATTATCACTAACTGTTGTTATAGGATTAGCTGCTGTTGATGCTTCTTCTCTTAAAACTAACCCATTTGGTGCATTAACTGTTCCAGTTCTTGCAAAAGAAATTGTTCCAAATAATAATATTCCGCTAAATAAACAAGCAGAAAATTTTTTTAATTTAGACATTAAAACTCTCTCCTTTTATATTTTACTTGATAATTATATATTTAAATATCTGTCTTGTCAAGTAAGGAAATTTCCATGCTCTGCCCTGTTTCTTATACATTAAATTGTAATTTGAGAAACGAATGGGGACAGACCCCTTTTGTTTCATTTATTCTCATAATTCAATTACACAACACGATTGCAATTTTACGAAACAAAAGGGGTCTGTCCCCATTCGTTTCTCAAATTACAATTTATATTTGCCTAATAAATTCTGCACAGTTTTTTGCCGCTATGTCTAAATATTTATCAAAATCCATCTCATTTTTTCCATTTGGTATATCAGAAATAGAGCGTATTACTATAAATGGAATTTTATTTAGGTAGCATACTTGTGCAATTGCCGCACCTTCCATTTCGCAACAGTCTGCATTAAATTTTTTTCTTATTTTCTCTTTTATATTAATATCTGTACAAAATATATCACCAGATGCAATTACTCCAGTAGTTATTTTTATATTTTTTATCTTTATATTTTCACATTTTTTTATTAAATTTTTATCACTCTTAAATATTTTTCCTGTTTCTGGTATGTATCCTTTTTCACGTCCAAATGCTGTAACATCAAAATCGTGCTGAATAAGTTCTTTTCCAACTACTATATCTCCGATATTCAAATCATCATTTAAAGCTCCTGCTGACCCTACATTGATAATATAATTTAGATTAAATCTATCAGTTAGTATTTGTGTAGTTCTAGCTGCATTTACCTTTCCAACTCCACTTCTTACTACTACATATTTTTTACTATTAATTTCTCCTTTAAATATTTTTAAGTCGTATATTTCTGTCTCTTTTATATTTATCATTATATCTTTTATAGCTTCCATTTCTTTGATTTCTGCTACTATAGCTCCAATATATTTATCCATAAAATTCACCTTTTTAAATGATTTATGCTAATTATATTATATATTTATTTATAATTCAATTAATTAAATTGGAATTTGTGTGGGTAAATTTATTTTAAAATCTGTAGGGGTCGCACCCCTGGGCGACCCTTAAATATTGATATGCGGGTCGCCGTGGGCGGCGACCCCTACAACATTTGCAATAAATTTGCTGTTTGTGGGCGGGCAAAAGAACCCCTCCCCTACATTTTTAATTTCTAATCTCCAACCTCTAACCTCTAATCTCTAAACATCAAATTATAATTTATATTATTAATAGATAAGCAAAAAAGAGATTGTAAGATACAACCTCTTTCCCTATCATTTAAATTTAAAACTATGCTAATTCAACTGTTGCTCCAGCTTCTTCGAATTTAGCTTTCAATTCTTCAGCTTCTTCTTTAGAAACTCCTTCTTTTATTGTTTTAGGTGCTCCATCAACTAGGTCTTTTGCTTCTTTTAGTCCTAATCCTGTTGCATCTCTAACAACTTTTATAACTGGTATTTTGTTTGCTCCAGCTTCTTTTAATACAACATCAAATGATGTTTTTTCTTCAGCTGCTGCTCCGGCTGCTCCAGCTGCTGCTGGTGCTGCTGCTGCAACTGCAGATACTCCAAATTCTTCTTCTATAGCTTTTACTAAATCAGCTAATTCAATTACTGTCATTTTTTTGATTTCTTCAATCATTTCTTCTTTACTCATTTTTATTCCTCCTATTAATGTAAGTGGACAAATATTAACCTTTAATCACTCTCACTTTTGAGGAGCTTGTGTCCTCTATTTGTGAAGCAAGAATGTCATTTTTTATACTTTCCACCTTTTTTTACTTTTAATTCTAGTGTTTGGTCACTACCCTGATTATTTGTAAGGGGATACATCTATCTTTTTATCACTTCCACTTGTGAATTAGTGATGTCAATTTTTATATGTATCACCCGTTTTGTTGTTTTATGCAACTTCTTTTTGAGCTTTTACTTCATTGAGTGCAACTGCAAGTTTTGAAATATTTCCAAGTAAAGCTCCAGCAAGCATGCTGATAAGTGTTTCTTTTGATGGTAATTTTGCAAGTGTTATAATTTCTTCTACTGAAACTACTTTTCCATCAATTATTCCACCTTTTATTTTATAGAACTCATTATCTTTTGCATATTCATATATTGCTTTACATGCCTCAAGATAGTCATTGTTTCCGATTATAACTGCTGTAGGTCCAACTAGAGTTTCTTCTAGTCCCTCTATTTTGCATTCTTGTAAAGCTCTTCTTGTTATATTATTTTTTATAACACTATACTCTACTTCAGCACTTCTTAATTTTGCTCTTAATTCTGTTACATCAGAAACATTTATACCTCTATAATCTGTTAGAAGTACAACTTTAGCTTGTTTTATTTTTTCTGCTAATTTAGATACTTCTTCTTTCTTTTGATTTAAAATTTTTTCACTAGCCAAAACAATTCACCTCCTATTAATGTAAGGGGACACAGCTTAACTCTTTTTGGACAAATAAGGAAATCTGCCTACAAATTCTTAAATTAATTGTATCTCCAATTTATTTTATATTAAAAAAATTAAAAACTCTGCTTGCCTACTACGAGGCATTAACAGAGTTTTGTTTCTCTTTTATTAATCACCTCGGTAGGGCTTATTTTTTGCCTACTGTCTTTGGCTTTATTATTGTAAGGGGACAAAGCTTACACCCTTAGTCACTTCCACTTTGGAGGAGCTATGTCTCCTCTTATGAATTAGTGATGTCAGTTATTAAGTTTATCTCCTGTTTTCAATTATGATAGATATATACTTGGTCCCATTGATGTAGCTATTGCTACACTTTTTACATATTGTCCTTTTGCTGCTGCTGGTTTTGCTTTTATAATTGCATCCATTACAGTTTCGTAATTTTCTAATAATTTATCTGCTCCAAATGAAACTTTTCCAAAACCTAAATGAATAATATTAGTTTTATCTAATCTGTATTCTACTTTTCCTGATTTTATTTCATTTATTGCTTTTGTTACATCCATTGTAACTGTTCCAGATTTTGGGTTTGGCATTAATCCTTTAGGTCCTAATATTTTACCTAATCTTCCTATAACCCCCATCATATCTGGTGTTGCAACTATTACATCATAGTCAAACCAGTTTTCATTTTGTATTTTTGGAACTAGTTCTTCTGCTCCAACAAAGTCAGCTCCTGCTGCTTCTGCTTCTTTTGCTTTATCACCTTTTGCAAATACTAAAACTCTTTGAGTTTTTCCTGTACCATTTGGAAGTACAACTGTTCCTCTAACTTGTTGATCTGCTTGTTTTGAATCTACACCTAATTTAACATGTAATTCAACTGTTTCATCAAATTTTGGTTTTGGCATTTTGCATATTACATCTAATGCTTCTTTTGCATCATAATTTTTTGATTTATCTATAAGTTTTTCACACTCTAGATATCTTTTTCCTCTTTTCATTTTTTCTTTCCTCCTTTGGTATTATCGGATTTACATCCTCCCAATAAATTTATTAATGAGTGCAAGATGCTGCTTTTCATTTATTCTACCACTACAACTCCCATAGATCTAGCAGTACCTTCTACCATACTCATAGCAGTTTCTAATGAAGCTGCATTTAAATCTTCCATTTTTGTTTTTGCAATTTCTTCAACCTGTGCTTTTGTTATTTTTGCAACTTTATCTTTATTTGGTTTTCCTGAACCTTTTTCAATTTTAAGTGCTTTTTTTATTAATACTGCAACAGGTGGAACTTTTGTTATAAATGAGAATGATTTGTCTTGATATACAGTTATTACAACTGGAATTATCATTCCTGGTTGATTTGCTGTTTTCTCATTAAATTCCTTTGTAAATTGCATTATGTTTATACCTGTTGATCCTAAAGCTGGTCCAACTGGTGGTGCTGGTGTTGCTTTTCCAGCTTCTATTTGTAATTTAACAACATTTGTAATTTCTTTCTCTGCCATTTTACTCAATCTCCTTCTTATTTTATTTCCAAACAAATCAAAATTGGTATATTACTAGGCAAAATTATAATTAAATACCAGAGGCGTACATAAGCACGTTGAGGATTTTAATTATAATTTTAACGACGTAAGATGCCGATTTTCATTTGTTTGCTTAAATTTTTTCTACTTGCGAAAACTCTAGTTCTACTGGTGTTTCTCTTCCAAACATAGAAACTAATACTTTAACTTTATTTTTTTCTTTATTTATTTCTTGAACTGTCCCTATAAATGAAGCAAGTGGTCCATTAACTACTCTTACGCTATCATTTATATCATAGTCCACATTCACAACAGTTGCTTCAAATCCCATGTTTCTAATCTCTTCGTTTGAGAGAGGAATTGGATCTGTTCCTGACCCTACAAAGCCTGTTACTCCTCTTGTATTTCTTACTATATACCAAGATTCTTCAGTAACTATCATTTTTATTAAAACATATCCTGGAAAAACTTTTTTTAAATTTGTTTTTCTTTTCCCATCTTTAATTTCAATTTGTTCTTCCATTGGAACAACTATATCAAAAAAATAGTCTTCAAGTTCTCTATTCTTTATTGTTTTTTCTAAGTCTGTTTTTACTTTGTTTTCATATCCTGAATATGTATGTACAACATACCATCTTGGCTCTTGTTTTTCTTTTATTTGAGACATATATTTAAGCCTCCTTTATTTATTGCACATTTTCATTTTCTACAGAAGATTCATTTTCAACTGTCTCTTGATTGTTATCTTCCTCACTGCTAGTTTCGTTATTTTCTTCTACAGTATTATCTGTAGTTTGAATATCATTTTCATTATCAATATTATTTTCAACACTATTTTCTACAACAATTTTATTTTTAATATTAGATTTTAATCTATTTATTCCTTGTTCATTAAATATGTCAAAAACCAAATCTAATACAAATACTATTGCTGCTGTTATTATAACTATTGTTATAACTGCTACAGTATTATTTGCTATTTGTTTTGGCGTTGGCCAAATAACTTTTTTTAGTTCAGCTTTAAAATCTTTAAAAAAGTGTTTTTTATTTTTTGCATCCTTATTCTTTTTTGCCTCTTTAGCCATTTTATATCCTCCTTAAAACAGCTTTTATTTTGTTTCTTTATGTGTTGTCCTTTTTTTGCAATGTTTACAATATTTTTCAACTTCTAATCTTTCTGTATTATTTCTTTTATTTTTGCTTGTTGTATAATTTCTTCTTTTACATTCTGTACATTCTAGAGTTATATTTTCTCTTGGTCCTTTTGCAGCCATTTTTAGCTCCACCTCCAACTTTGTATTACGGGTTTTAACGATGCGTTTTTTAAGCTATGCCTCCAATATAGAAACATAGCTTATATACTTTATCATATTTCCTTGTAAATGTCAACTTTTTTATAGATTTTTCAGAAAAAATGTGTTAATGTTCAGACTAAATTTTAAATAGTAGAGAAAATGTAGGGGCGAATTGCATTCGCCCCTACATACTTTATTTTTTGAATTTCAGTCTGAACATTAACGGATCGTCATAAGTGGCGACCTTTACAATGTTTGTAATTTATTTCTTCTTTTGTACAGAATATCCGAATTTTCCTATTTGTTTTCCTAGTTCAAAATATTTACCGTTTGCATATGCTACTAAGTCACATTTACTTATATCAAATGCACCTTTTTCGTCTATATATTTTTCATCTGCATTGATTGATAATACTTCTGCCATGAACATATGGTGTGATCCTAATTCTTTTATTTCTTTTACTCTGCACTCTATAGAAACTGGACTCTCTGCAATTGCAGGACATTTAACAAAATTACATTTTTCCTTTGTTAATTTCATACTTTTAAATTTATCTACATTTCTTCCAGATTTTACTCCGCACCAATCTGTTGCATATGTTAAATCTTTACTTGTTAAATTTATAACAAATTCTCCACTTTCTTTAATTATATTATATGAATATCTTTCTGGTCTAACAGAAATATAACACATTGGTTCATTTGAATTAATAATTCCTGTCCACGCTACTGTTATAATATTTGATTTTTCCATTGTACCACAAGATACCATAACTGCAGGAATTGGATATATAAATGTTCCAGGTTTCCACATTGTTTTTGACATTATTCTCTCCCCTTTCTTTTATAAATTATATATTAATTTATTCACATTTTCAATGTTTATGATGTTTTTACTATTTACAAAAAATTTTTTTGTTATATAATTTATTTATAATTATTTTCCTATAATAAAAATTTTTTTGTAGAAATTTGTATATAATTTAATATTTTTGAGTATTAGTTGTTGAAATGGGGGCTTTTATGAAACTTTTAGAAGATATGATTTTAGAAAAAGGAAAAGTAATAGATGATAATATTTTAAAGGTAAATAGCTTTATTAATCATCAGGTAGATTCTAAATTAATGAAAGAAATAGGTTTAGAATTTTCAAATTATTTTAAAAACAGAGGAATAACTAGAGTTTTTACTATTGAAAGTTCTGGAATAGCTCCTGCAGTTATGACTTCATATGAGTTAGATGTACCTTTGGTAATCCTAAAAAAGCAAATTTCTTCTACTCTTGATGATGATATATATCAGACTAAAATTAAGTCTTTTACAAAAAATATTACTTATAATTTAACTATTTCTAAAGATTATATAAATTCTAATGACAGAATTTTAATTATTGATGATTTTTTAGCAAATGGTGAAGCTTCAAAAGGTGCAATAAAAATTATTGAGAATGCTGGTGCTACAGTTGTTGGAATTGGAATTGTTATTGAAAAATCATTTCAAAATGGAAGAAACTACTTAGATAATTTAGGATATGACGTTTACTCTTTAGCAAGAATTAAATCCTTAAAAAATGGAAAAATAGAATTTTTGGATTAGGTAAATTGTAAACAAAAAAATAAACCGTAGAATAACGGTTTTTTTTGTTATACTGTTTGAGTAATATAGCTTTTCCTATAGTATTCCTACATAGAAAAGCTATATCTATAAGGTTAAGGGACACACCTTAGTCTATTGTATTTCTCATAGATTAAGGTGTGTCTTAAACAAGGTTTGAGGGACACAGCTTTACCTAAGTATTTTTATATAGAATAGCTATGTCCCTCGTTTTTAAGCATAAAAAAACTGGCGACGACCTATCTTTCCAGCAGGGTAACCCGCAAGTATTTTCGGCACTGGCAAGCTTAACTTCTGTGTTCGGGATGGGTACAGGTGGTTCCTTGCCGTTATTATCACCAGAAAATTGTTGTATGCATAAGCACACTGAAAAATATATAGATAAAGTGGGTAATTCGATTAAACTAATTACTTAACTTTTTACGGGTCGCCGAGGACGTCGACCCCTACTTTTAGGGTCTTCCTCTTTTCCCCATTTTTTGGTTAAGCCCTCGATATATTAGTATTGGTCAGCTGAATGCATTGCTGCACTTACACCTCCAACCTATCAACCAGTTAGTCTTCCTGGTATCTTACCAACTTAACGTTGTGGGATATCTTA
>CALXNI010000085.1 GCA_944389715.1 uncultured Clostridia bacterium
GCACCTAAACTTTGTAATCTTTTTAATTGTGTTTCAGCTTTTTTCTTTGTAGTATTGTATAAACTATCAATAGACTTTTGCATAGAATCGCTTGTTTTTGAAATGCCACTATCCATTTTACTAAAACTTGTAATAACGGTTGGTCCTAAATCTTCCCACATAGTTCCAAATAAATCAACACCTGCGATACTTTGTGAAACTTTGTCGTCCATACTTCCTAATCTGTTCACAACTTCTATAAATGCCTGTTTTGCTTCTTCTACACCATTTGCGAATTTCTTAGCCATATCGTCAGCATTTAAGCCAATTCTTTTAAAACCATCTATTGTTGTATTAGAACCGTCAATCACTCTGATTGAAAATTCTTTTACTGCATCACCTATTTTATCTAAGTTGAAAGCTCCATTATCTGCTCCAACTTTAAAAATGTTGAACATATCTTCTGCTGATAAACCTAATTTTCCAAATTGTACAGAATATTCATTAATATTATCAAGTAATTCGTTTGAGAAATCTAGCCCTTGTTTCTTTCCTTCTGCAATTAAATTAAAAGCCTCATCTGCACTAACATTAAGATTGTCCATCATAGCTTTTACTGCTCTTACACTTTCTGCTACATCATATCCAAACATATCTCTTAATGCTATTGCTTTTTCAGTTACATTTTGTAAATTTTGTGCATCTAAATCTTTTAATTGCATTGTAACTTGTGCCATAGAATTTGCTATATCTTCATAGCCTTCACCATAATTATTATTATTAATATTTTCTAATACCTGTTTATATTTTTCTGTGTCTCTTTCTGCTACGTTTGTTGAACTAATATATTTAGCAATTGCATCTTCTAAATTCATAGCACTATTTGCTAAAGCTACTCCACCTGCTGCAACACCCGCAGAAATAACAGATGCTTTATTTCCTACATCGCCAATTTTTTCGCTTACATCACTAATCTTTTTCCCATAATCTTGTATTTTTTTTCCAGTATCGTTTAAAGCAGAATTTACTTCTTTTATTCTGCTTTCATAATCTTTTAGTTTTATTTCTGCATTTGTTAATTCATTTCTTTTTTTCTTAATTGCTGTTGTATTTTTATTTTCAGAACTTTCTAATTCTTCTAATTGCATTTTTAAAACTTTAACTTTGTCTTCTTGTATAGCATATGCATTTGTTAAATATTCTTGTTGTGCTCTTAATTTTTCTGTACTTTTTGTTGAACTATCCCACTGAGATTGAGTTATTTTAAATTGGTTATAATTTTTGTTCATTTCTAGGCTTATATCTTGTAATGTTTTCTTAAAATCAACTGCACCTTCTTGTGTAAAAATTAAACCAACTTTCTTTAATTCGTTTGCCATTTTTTCACCTCTTTTTACAAAATAAAAAAAATACCAGAAATTAATCTGATATCTTTTATTTAAAATATTTATTAAATAATTTTAGTATATGCTATTAAATAATCCTGTATACCCATCCATTGTTTGATTTAGTATATCAAACAATTCTTGATATTCTGCATATAAGATATATGTATTCGAATCGTCTTCGATTTGTGTAAATTCTGGAATATTGTATTCATTTTTTATAAGTAAAACCTCTGGTGTATCATTGCTTTTTAAATAAGCTAATGTAATAAGTTTAGTGTATGATTGCAATTCTCCATCACTAACTCTGTTTTTTACTACTGTTATTATTTGATTCATTTCTTCTGCATTATCATTACTCCAATTTCTTAGTTCTATAATTAAGGTGTTTTCTTCTGCAGATGAATATACTGTTACATCTTCAGATATTTCTTTTATATCTCTTCCTAATTCTTTAACTTCATTTAAAATTATACTAAACCTTAGCGCTACAATTGATGTAAAACATACAATAATTATTATTGCTAAAATAATTACCCAAAACCACCATTTCTTGTATATTGCTATTTTTTTCTTTTCATCCATATCTATATCCTCCTTTTATTTTTTATAAAAAGAGTATATACCATTTTTTAAGAATTTTCAATGTTTTTTAATAATTTCACAAATAATATTACTTTTTAAATAATATTATTTCTAAAATTAGTTTTTATTGTAATTTTTGTGTGAGTATTTATATTATTTAAAATTTAAAGAGGCTCTAAATTTATTCTAGAGCCTCATATTTTTTTAAGCTGCTGGTGTTATAGCATTTGTTAAATCTGTATCGTTTAGTATTGGTTTTTCGAAGAATTTTTCTTCTGTTAAACCTTCTGGGAAATTACTCATTTCACTATTTACTCTTACACTTATATGTCCTTCATCGTCAAATGCATAAGCTTTAATTGTAATTGTATCATTTTGTTCAGAAAATTCTTCTTCAGATGTTGCTGCTTCATCTGTATTTTCTACTAATTGGCATTTAGGATACCAAACGTATTCTACTGCTCCACCAACTTTTTTAACAAGTTTTCCAAATGCAAAATATGGTCTCGCTTTTGGTGCTCCTCCTAATACTAAACCATTTTCGTGAATATCTTCACCTTTCATTTTATATAACTCTTTTGTATTAATTGCTACAACTTCAACTTCATTATCAGCACTAGAAGTTTGATATGCAGTCATATAATCAGCTCCACTTGCTCTTACAACTGTGCTTCCTGTATTATCAGTTGTATTGATTGTTTTTACAACATCACTTTTCACAGTTTCTTCGTAATTTTCTGGGTCAAATTCTCCTGTTACTTTCATAACATTAAAAGCAT
>CALXNI010000086.1 GCA_944389715.1 uncultured Clostridia bacterium
TGTCAAATTTGTTGCAAACGTTGTAGGGGTCGCCGCCCACGGCGACCCGCATATCAATATTTAAGGGTCGCCCAGGGGTGCGACCCCTACAGATTTAAATTAATTTAATCATTCAAATTACAATTTATTTAATTGCTGCTGCAATTAAACCTTTAAATAATGGTCCTGGTCTGTTTGGTCTTGATTTAAACTCTGGGTGGAATTGTCCTGCTACAAAGAATGGATGATCTTTTAATTCAACTATCTCGACTAGTCTTCCATCTGGTGAAGTTCCACTACATATAAGTCCTGCAGCTTCCATTTTTTCTTTATACTCATTGTTATACTCGTATCTATGTCTATGTCTTTCTGCTATTTCTTTTGTTCCATATAAGCTATATGCAAGTGTTCCTTCTTTTAAAACACATGGATAACTTCCAAGTCTCATTGTTCCACCTTTTTTATCTATATTCTTTTGCTCGTCCATTATATGTATTACTGGATTTATAGTATTTTCATCAAACTCTTCTGAATTTGCATCTTTTAATCCTAAAACATTTCTTGCAAATTCTACAACTGCCATTTGCATTCCTAAACAAATTCCTAAAAATGGAACTTTATTTTCTCTTGCATATTTAATTGTTGCAATTTTTCCTTCAATACCTCTATTCCCAAATCCTCCTGGAACTAAAAGTGCATCATACTCACCTAATTTTTCTTTTGCATTTTTATCATTTATTTCTTCAGAATCTACAAATGCCACATCAACTTTTACATCATTTGCAAAACCTGCATGTCTTAAGCTTTCTGCAACTGAAAGATAAGAGTCTTCTAATGTAACATATTTTCCAACTATTGCTACCCTTACTGGTCCTTTTTCTATATTCCTAATATGCTCAATCATCTTTTGCCATTCTTCGTTTTTAGGTTCTACTTTATCTAAATTTAAACATCTACACACTTCCCTTGTAAGCCCCTCTTTTTCTAGCATTAATGGAACTGCATATAAATTATCAACAGTTGAATTCTCTATTACACTCTCTGGTCTTACATTACAATATAGTGCTATTTTTTGTCTCATACCATCTTCTATTGGAAGTTCTGATCTGCAAACTAATATATCAGGCTTAATCCCTAAAGATTGAAGTTCTTTTACAGAGTGCTGTGTTGGTTTAGACTTAAGCTCATTTGACCCTGCAATATAAGGAAGAAGAGTTACGTGTATATATAAAACATCCTCTTTTGGTTTTTCTATTCCAACTTGTCTAATTGCTTCTATAAATGAAAGTCCTTCAATGTCTCCTATTGTTCCACCAATCTCAGTTATAACTATATCTACATCTGTGTTTTCAAAACTATAAATATTATCTTTTATTTCATTAGTAATATGAGGTATTACTTGAACAGTTTTACCTAAATATTCGCCTTTTCTCTCTTTTTCAATTACACTAGAATAAATCTTTCCAGTAGTCACACTAGAATTTTTAGTTAAATTCTCATCAATAAATCTCTCATAATGCCCTAAATCTAAATCTGTTTCTGCTCCATCATCTGTAACAAAAACCTCTCCATGTTCAATTGGGCTCATCGTACCTGGATCAACATTTATATATGGATCCATTTTTTGAATTGTTACTTTATATCCTCTATTTTTTAAAAGTCTTCCGAGAGAAGCTGCAGTTATTCCTTTTCCTAATCCTGATACCACTCCACCTGTTACAAAAATATATTTTGTGTTCATTTAAATTCTCCTTCCATTCTTTACACTTACTTTTAGTATATTTTTCTAAATTTCATACATATATTTACCAAACAAAAATAGATTTAAAAATTTCTCCTAAAAAAAGGGGTTTTTTTTAAATCTATCATTTTAATATTAATATGAAAATATATTATCATTTTTTGTTTCTTTTTGCAAGTGGTTTTATAAATTTAATTCATTTCTACTTTTCCTACAATATCTTCTATTTTCTCTATATTATATTTTTCCATATACTCTTCTATTCCCTTAACTGTATTTACACTTGTATATGGATCTATAAAATTACCAGCACCTATAGAAACTGCAGATGCTCCTGCAAGCATAAATTCTATTGCATCATTTCCATTTACAATACCACCCATTCCAAGAATAGGTATATTTATTGCTTGTGATACTTGATATACCATTCTTACTGCAACTGGCCTTATAGCTGGTCCAGAAAGTCCACCAGTATTATTTGCAAGATAAGGTCTTCTTGTATTTATATTAATACTCATTCCAAGCAAGGTATTAATTAATGATACTCCATCTGCTCCTGCATCTTCTGCTGCTTTAGCTGGAATTGTTATATCCGTAACATTTGGAGTAAGTTTTACAATTAATGGTTTATCTAAAACTTTTCTAACTTTACTTGTAACTTCCTTCACACCTTCGTATGTAGTACCAAAAGCTAAACATCCAGCCTTAACATTTGGACAAGATAAATTAAGCTCCACTCCATCAATATCTGAATTATTTAATATTTTGCATACCTCTACATAATCTTCTATTGTACTTCCACAAGCATTTACAATTATCGCTGTGTCTTGCTGTTTAAGCCATGGCAAATCATATTGCAAAAAGTATTCAACTCCTGGATTTTGAAGTCCAATGCTATTTAGCATTCCACTAGGAGTTTCATATACTCTAGAAGGCTTATTTCCATCTCTAGGTTTTAAGGAAGTACCTTTTGTAATAATTCCACCCAATTTACTTAAATCAAAAAATTGGCTATATTCTCTTCCATATCCATAAGTACCAGACGCAACTGTTACTGGATTTTTCATTTTTATACCTGCAAAATTTACTTCTGTATTCATATATTTACACCTCTTTTGAAACGAAAGGGGACAGACCCCTTTTGTTTTTCTTTTTTATTTTTATATCTAAAACAATAATTATTTAATTTGAAACAAAAGGGGTCTGTCCCCTTTCGTTTCAAATTATAACTTTATTACTATCAAATACTGGTCCCTGTTTGCAGACATGTTCATATCCACCTGTTACTACTTCTACTGCACAGCCAAGGCATACACCAAGTCCACATCCCATCTTCTCTTCTAGTGATATTTGGCATGGTATATTTTTTTCTTTTGCCAAAGTTTGAACTGCTTTTAATAGTGGCAATGGTCCACATGCAAATATTACATCTATTTTTCCACTTTCTATATCCTTTTTTAGCTCATTTATTGCAAATCCATGTATCTTATAACTTCCATCATCTGTTGTAATTACTAATTTATTAGATACACTTTCGAATTCCTTTTCTAATAATACAGCTTCTTTATTTCTAAATCCCAAATATGTATTTACTGTTGCATTTTTTATAGCATTCTTTGCAAGCTCATATAATGGGAACACTCCAATTCCTCCACCAAGCACAGCAATATTATTGTATCCCTCATATTTAAATGTGCCATAACCTAATGGCCCTATTATATCGACTAAATCTTCTTCTTTTTTTCTTGATAATAACTCTGTTCCTTTTCCTTGTACTCTAAATATTATTTCTAGAGTTCCATTTTCTTTATCCATATTATATATGCTGATTGGCCTACGTAAAAAAGGATCCAATCCATCTGTTACTCTTATCTCAATAAATTGACCTGGTTTTGCTATATCTACAATTTTTTTTGCTGATAAAGAAAACTTAAAAATATCTGGTTTTAGTTGCTCTTTTTTTATTAACTTAGCTTGTAATTGTACTGGCATTTTTTTCCTCCTAATTTTTTTTGACTTATTGACTTATTTTTAATTTCATATTATAATATAAAAAGATAAGGGTTCCACAAAAACGTGGTTGCCAATACGTACAATAAAAAATCATATCTCTATTGGCGAGCAGAGATATGGTTTTTATTATATATAATTATAGTAATTGCTATAAGTAATATAATAGTGATGATAGCAAGTGTTGCATTTACAAAAAGTGATAGCACTAATAATTGTATAAGCATTTCTTCTAACATACACACCACCTCACTTTCTATGTAAAGTAAAGGTAGCAACCACGTCTCTGAAAAATTCTCCTTATTTTCTTCCAGAATTATATAATTCCGGAAGAAAGTTGTCAATATGTAAATAAATTTATTTTAAAATTTCACTATTTAATTCGTCTCTCATTCTTATTGCTTCTGCTCTTGTTGCTTTTCCAAATTCTTTTTCTGAATATTCATTTTTCCATTTATCTGATTTATATGCTGCCATTAAGCTTCTTGATGCATTTACTATTCCTCCTATACCGTCTTTGAATCCTAATGCTATATCTTCTGCTTTTCCTCCGTTGTGCTCCGTATCCTGGTATTAAGAAAAATGTTTTTGGCATAATTTCTCTTAATTCTTTTATTTGTATAGGATATGTTGCTCCAACTACTGCTCCTACACTACTATACCCATATTCTCCAACTAATTCATCTCCCCAAGAGCTTACAAGTTCTGCTACTTTCTCGTATATTGTTCTTCCATCTTCTAGTTTTAAGTCTTGTAATTCTCCAGATGATTTATTAGATGTTTTTACTAAAACAAATATTCCTTTTCCATATTCTTTGCAATCATCTATAAATGGTTTTACTCCATCAATCCCCAAATATGGATTTACTGTTACAAAATCAACATCATATATTGATATTTTTTCATCACCTAATGCTGTTTTTCCTAAATATGCATTTGAATATCCAGCAGCTGTTGATCCAATATCTCCTCTTTTTATATCTGCAATTACTATCATTTCTTTTTCCCTAGCATATTTGCATGTTTCATTAAATACCTTTATTCCTTCTACTCCAAACATTTCATAAAAAGCAATTTGAGGCTTTACAGCAGGTATTATATCACATACACTATCTATTAGTCCTTTATTAAATTCTAATATTGCCTTACATGCACCTTCTACATCTTTTGAATATTTTTCTCTTATACTTTCTGGTATCATATCATACCTTGGATCTAACCCCATTACTGTAGGGTTGTTTGTCTCCTTAATTTTTTTAATTAATCTGTCCATTGCATTGTTCATTTTTTTCCCCCTTTATCTTTTATATACTACTCTTCCATTTACTATTGTATAATATACTCTGCCTTTTAGTTTTTTGCCTATAAATGGTGTGTTTTTAGATTTTGACACTATATCTTCTTTTTTATATATGTATTCCTCGTTAGGATTAAATATTGTAATATCTGCTATGCTTCCTTCTTCAATATATCCCTTATCTATCCCTAATATTTTAGCTGCATTATAGCTTGTTAGCTTTACCATGTCTAAATAAGAAATATATCCCTTATCTACTAAATTTGTAATGCTAGCAGCAAGCGCTGTTTCAAATCCTATAATTCCATTTGGTGCTTTTGCAAGTTCTACTTCTTTTTCCTCTTTAGCATGTGGTGCATGGTCAGTAATTATGCAATCTATTGTTCCATCTTGAAGTGCCTTTATTATTTCCTCCATATCCTCTTTTTTTCTAAGAGGAGGATTCATTTTTGCATTTGTACCTGATTTTAGAACTTCTTCTACTGTAAAACTATAATAATGTGGGCAAGTCTCGCAAGTAACATTAACACCTCTTTTTTTTGCATCTCTTATTAATCTTGCAGTTTCCTTTGTACTTATATGGCATACATGTGAATGTATGTTATTTATTTCTGCAAGTTCTACTTCCCTTGCAGCCATTAAAGTCTCTGCTTCTGGTAAAACTCCTGGTACATTTAGTTTTTCTGCAATTTCTCCTGCGTTTATTGCACCTTTGCCTAACTCTTTTTCTTCGCAATGTGAAGCAACAAAAGTACCCAAACTATTTGCTTTAATCAAAGCATCTCTCATAATCTTTGCTCTTACAACAGGCATTCCATCATCTGAAAATGCAACTGCACCTGCTTTTTTTAAGGATTCAAAATCAGTTAGCTCTTCTCCTTTTTCTCCAATTGTTACACTAGCATATGGAAGAACATTACACACACCTACGCGTTTTGCTTCGTTTAGAATTTTTTCCAAAATAAAAACACTATCACAGGTAGGATTTGTATTTGGCATAGGACAAATAGTAGTAAATCCTCCCTTAATAGCGCTTTTCATTCCAGTTTCTATAGTTTCTTTATGTTCAAAACCAGGTTCTCTTAAATGGCAATGCATATCTATCATACCTGGTATAATAAATAAATCCGTACAATCAATGGTTTCATCTGCTGTTTTGTTTATTCCTTTTGATATTTCTTTTACTATTCCATCTTCAATAAAAATATCAAAATAGTCATTAGTATTTGTTTTGTAATCAATTAATTTACCATTTTTCAAAAGAATTGTCACTTTTTTACCCCCTTTTGACATTTTATAAATATTATCACTTTCTAATCCTTTTTTCAAGATTTTTATTTGACTTTATATAAATTTTGATTTATTATTTAATAAAATAAGAAGAACTTTAATTGTTCTAATGGAGGTTTTTATGAGTAATTTAGTATCATATTTATTTGAAACAAATGCTTTAAGAATTTGTCCAGACAACAAGCCATTTTGGTATACTTCTGGCAAAATAGGACCATATTATATAAATACACATTTTTTATATGGAAGTGAGCAAGATGCGGTAGAATTATTAGAATTTATAGATTTCGAAAAACAAGATAAAGAAAATCTTCCTAAAAAAGTTTTTGAAAAAACTTTTGAACATTATCAAACAAATGAGATATACAAAAATGTAATTGATGAAATGCTTAAATTTATAAAAGAAAATATTGATGTTAATGAGATTGATTACATCTCAGGTGGAGAAAGAAGAGACTGGTTCTTCTCTAATATTGTAGCAAATAAGCTTTCAAAGCCACACATTACTATTTATAAAGACTTAAGTATGGTAATAACAGACAGCGAATTTGGAGAAGTAATTAGTAAAGAAGATGTAAAAGGCGCTAAAGTTTTACATATAGCTGATTTAATAACAGAAGCATCTAGTTACTTAAGAGCATGGATACCTGCAATTAAAAGCTTAGGCGCAGAAATAAAATGGAGTACAGTAGTAGTAGATAGAATGCAAGGTGGAAAAGAAAAATTAGAAAAAGAAAATATAAAATCTTTATCAATGATAAATATAGACGAAAGTTTATTTGAAAAAGCACTTAGCATGAACATAATAAATGAAAATCAATTTGAAATGTTAAAAAATTTCTACCAAAATCCAGACGAAACAATGAGAAAATTTTTAATAGCACATCCGGAATTTTTAGAAAATGCACTTAAATCAGACGAAAAAACAGCAGCAAGAGCAAAACTATGCATAGACAACAACTTATATAATTTATAAATTATATGTATAAGAAACAGGGAAAAAGGGGTCAGACCCCTTTTTCCCTATTTCATAAATGCTTCGTATGTTTTATATGCTGAGTAGATGTCGTATTTGCTTGTTACTTCGTATGGTGAATGCATTGATAATACTGGTACTCCACAGTCTATTACGTCTACTCCTTTGTTTGCTAGGATATAGGCTATTGTTCCGCCTCCTCCTACATCTACTTTTCCTAATTCTCCTATTTGATATAGTATTCCGTTTTCTTCTAATAATTTTCTTATTTCTGCTACGTATTCTGCATTTGCGTCTGATGCTCCAGATTTTCCTCTTGCACCTGTATATTTGTTAAATCCAATTCCATATCCTAAAAATGATGCATTGTTCTTTTCTGAAACGCTCGCATATATTGGATCTAGCCCTGCGTCTACGTCTGCAGATAACATTCTTGAGTTACAAAATACTTTGTCTAATAAGTTTGGTCTATTCTCGCTTCTTTTATTTAATAATTCTGCAATAAATGTATCAAACACATGTGATTCCATTCCTGTATTTCCCATGCTTCCTATTTCTTCTTTATCTGATAATATACATACAGCTGTTTTTTTAGGATTTGTTATATTTAGCATTGCTCTTATTTCTGCATATGCACATACTCTATCGTCTTGACCATATCCTGCTACCATACTTTTATCAAAGCCTAAGCTTTTTGCTTTAAAGGCTGGTACTAATTCTAGTTCTGAGCTTAATAGGTCTTTTTCTGTAATTCCATATTTTTCGTTTAATATTTTAAGAATATTTAGTTTTACTTTTTCTGTAGTTTTTTCGTCTCCATATGGAATGCTTCCTATAAGTAAGTTTAAATCTTCTCCTGATATTCCTTCTTTTAATTTTTTCTCCATTTGATCTTGTGCTAAGTGTGGTAAAAGGTCAGTTATTGTAAATATTGGATCTGAATCATCTTCTCCAATGTTTATTTTTATTTTTTCTCCAGTTGTTTTAACTATAACACCATGTATGCTTAGTGGAATTGTTGTCCATTGATATTTTTTTATTCCTCCATAATAATGTGTTTTTAAATATGCAAACCCTAAGTCTTCGTATAATGGATTTGGTTTTAAATCTAATCTTGGTGAATCGATGTGTGCTCCTACTATATTTAACCCTGTTTCTAACATATCTGTTCCTATTACTGCTATATATACACTTTTGCCTCTATTTATATAATATATTCTGTCTCCTGGTTCTAAAACTAGTTTTTCTCTTAAATCAACAAAACCATTTTTTTGTAAAACTTCTTTTGTAAAATCTACAACTTCTCTTTCTGTTTTGCATTTATTTAAAAAATAAATAAATTCATCTCCAAATGTATTTATTTTATTTTTTTCTTCTTCGCTTGCACTCTCCCAACCACACTTTTTTTGATTAAATAACTTTTCTTTTAAACTTTCGTATTCTGACATAATTTTCTCCTTTCTATATGTATGGGGACATAGCTTACCCTCTTGCAATTCTTTGAAGAGTAGCTATGTCCCCCGTTTTTTTCTAGTGATGTCAGTTTTCGTTCTTCTCTACTCTTCTTAAATCTATGTCCCACTTTTTTACTGATTATATCACAATCATTTTTTCCATACAATATCTGGTAATAATTTTATTAGATGTTTTAGTAAAACCTTCGTAGTGGCGGGCGATTTAAATTTCCCCTTCATAAACTCTACTTTTTAAATTTTGGTCTGAACATTAATAATTTTATTATATCCATATTTAAAACATTTATTTGTTTTAAAAGATTTGAATTGCATATATTTTATGTATTGGCGCTCCTAGATTATATTTTTTAAATTTAGTCTTAGCATTAACAATGAAATTTTAAAGAAAGCAGTCTTAAATTTAGGCACATACATAAAAATAAAGGGAGAAATATTTTTCCCCCTTTTATTTCTTATGTATTATTTTTTTAATGCAAATTTCTTTATTAGTACTATTCCTACTCCTAATACTGCTATGCTACTTATTGCTATTATTACTAGGTTAATTGATGCTTGCTTATCTTCACCTGTTGGTTTTGTTATAATTATTTCTTCTGCCCAGAACTCGTCATCTTCGTTTAGTTTAACTACATCTGTTGCACCGTCTGGAACAGTTTCATTATAATAAATTGTCCTTCCAATTGTATATCTATAAGCATCTAGTGTCATTTCCTTATCAGCACTGTGTACATAGCTTAAGTTTTCTGGTATTGATGATGTGTCTCTTCTTCCTGCTGCATTTGTGTATTTTGTTATTTGTGCTATATAGCTTGGTAAATTAATTCCTTCTCCAGATGCTGCTAATGTTGATTTTAATAATACTGTTTTAGAAGAATCGATGGTTATATCATTTCCTAAGAACTCAGTTGGTTCTGTATTTTGAATTACTGCTTGGAATTCTGTAGCTGGATTTCCATTTTCATCTACTACTAACTTCCCACCTGTGTCATAAACAAACTTTTTAACAGTTTCTATTGCATTAGTATCTGGATTTTTATTTATTTGTTCAAAGTCTTCCCCTGAATATGTTGCATCAAATGCTAGGTCATTATTTAAGGTTTCTTCAAAGGTTTCTACTCTTGATAATACTGGCGTGTCATTACCGCCTGGTCTACCTGTATAATAGAACTCTCCCAAAAATCCTCCATAAATGTGAGTATTTCCTTTTGATAAGCCTTTTACCTCTACTGCTTTATTATCTAGATAATCACTATAACCATCAACATCATTTGCATAATTACTTACTAAATCTGTAGATAGATAATCTACATCACTTTCATCTCTAATTACATATGTATATGTAACTTCAAGTGAAGCACCTTGTGTTAATTCTTCTATGTCTGTTTCTACTCTCCACCAACCTCTTTCTCCTCTTTCAGACACTATTTGTGTTAGTCCGGTTGTTATACCTTGAATACCTTTTTTATCTTCTTCTGCAGAAATTTCACCTGTTATTTCTCTTATATCTATTTTTGCATCTACTATTGGTTGTACTCCTGTTCCTGTTGGTGTTATTTTTAAAGCTGTTATGTGTTTTTCTAGTACTAATTTTGTTTCTGGCCTTAATGCTAATCCAAAATTCATATTGCTATATGATACAGTGGAAGTATTTATTGGAGTATTGCTTGTATCTATTTGTACATTAATTTTTGATGTTTCTGCTGCCATCCAAGTATTAGCTAAAGCGTCTTCTGTTTTATCTTCTAAACTTTGTCCAATATCTTTATCTATTGTGCTTGAATATGCCATTACTTCTAACCTTCTTGCTTCATTATCTCTTGCTACTGATTTATTTTCTCCGTAATTTGAAGCATCAAACCATTCTTGTTGATAATTTGGATCTATTGTTGATTTGTAATCTTGTCCATTATATGTTTTTACATTATCTGTTATATTGTATGTTCTTCCATCTCCATAAATGAATCTTATAATATAGTTTCCTGGTATATAACCTTCAAACTTATAATTTCCTGTACCACTGCTTACATCTGTTGTATATTCACTTTGGTCATATCCATTTCTTTCTGTTGTTGTAACTTTGTTACTTCCAGATCTTGTTTCTTGCCAAATATATTCGTAATTTTGACCATTTATTTTCTTTATTTCTATAAGTTGTACGATTACATCATCTACTCCGCTTTCTGTATCTGATTTTACACCGTCTGCACCGTCTGCATCGTCTGCATTTTTAAACTTACCATCATCCCATACAGTTCCAGTTATTGTTCTTTCTTCATCTTTTAGGCTTATATTTATTCCTGCTGCCTCATCTGTATCATCTTCATATCTTATTATTTCTCCATTTTCTATTCCATTATCTGGTGCTGAGTCACAATCTATTAATCCTCCACTATCTGTTGAATATTTAGTAATTTCTATTATGTTTTTGCAGTTATTTTTTAGCACTATACCATTATTATCTTTATTTACTTTAAATTCTAATTCTACTGTTACTCTATGATCTGGGGAAGATATCTTTGGAGTGTTATCCCTACTAGTAAATGTTATTTTGCGACTTTGAGTATCAATTGTAAAGTTATAATTATCTCCAGTATATGTTGTTCCATTTCCTATTGTTTGTCCATCTATTTTGTTTGGTGTATATGCAGAATCATAATAATATACAAATTCATTTACTGTTGCTGTTTGTGATGTTTGTCCTTTTAAAATTGCTGTATATGTTACATATGCCTCTAACTCTTTTAAATCCTCATAACCAGCACTATTATTATCTTCTGGATTAACTGTGTTTTGGATTGCATCATCACCTGTTTTATAATCGCTTATTCTATAACGATAGTCTGAATAATATAAGTATAAATTATATATAATGTTCTTATCAGAAGATTTTCCTTGTAATATATCATCTAAAGTTAAATCTTCCATTTCTCCGTCCATTATTTGAGCATATGTATATTCTGTTGTTTTATCATTAATTTCAAGTCTTGCACTACTTACCTCTGTTCCCAAGGCTAAATCGAATATTTTTTCTACAAGTCCACAGTCTATGTTTTGTGTTGTGCTTTTATATTCTTCTGTATATGCTTTTATTGCAAAATCCTTTTGTCCGTTTGCTCCATTTGTTCCGTCTATTGATGAAATTAATGTTGATTCTTTATTTTCACTATTATAGTTATAAGCTAATGGTTTTTTAGTGTTTTCATCGCTACTTATTGATTCGTCTTTTACAATTGTTTTAAATGTATTATTAAAATTAGTTCTTTCATTTTGTCTTTCTGATGCATCTGAATTTATTTCCAAATTTGTACTATGAGTTCTTGAGTAGTATGAGTCTGTTTCTTGATGTGTTATTCCATTATATTCAAATGTTATTACATATCCATTGTTTTGCTGATTTGGATTAGGTCTTTCTAATCCTATAAATGAGTAACTACCATTACTGTCTGTTGTTGCAGATTTTAATGTACCTGTTACGCCATTTCTATTTAGATATACATTAACACCAGCTAGACGTTCTTCGTTACTGTCTTTTTCTCCATTAGGACCAACCGCATCTTTTTCTCCTTGTTGTCCATCAAGCCATACTTGTCCACTTAAGTCTATTAATGGAACATTTTCTAGGCTGAATTCTACATTATAATTGTTACTTTTTGTTCCAGCTAATTCTGATACTTTTTTTGTTACTGAGCCTACTGTTATATCTCCATCTGCATATGGAGCTCTAGTAATTGTTATACCTCCGCTGTCTTTTCCAAAGCCATTATATGTAATATCAAAATATATATCTCTATTAATTTTTTTATAATAGTATGTACCATCTGTTGTTGGAACTTGGGTTTCTGTAACTTTACAAGTAATATTTTGTTCTGTAATTACTAAATCTTTTAATAAAATCTGACCATTTCCATTTGTTTTACAAGTTATGCCTGATGTTGATAATTTTACTGTGTAATATCCTTCTTCATCTGTACTTCCAGAAAGGCCTTCAACACAATCTCTATGTATTTTTAGTTCTGTTACTTTACCACCAAAATCTAAGTTAAATTTTGTATTTGGTAACTTAGCTCCAGTTACACTATCTGTTTTTGTTAGTGTTAATTTTTCTATTATGTTTTTGTCTGTGATTTTTACATAGATATTATCACTATCAGCATTTACACTTACCTCATCTGTTGAATAGCTAGAACTTTTTAGGCTTACTGTTCCTTGTACATTATCAAAACTGTATACTAAAGTTATAGGATTAGCTAGTTTTAATCCGCTTGGTGTTGCTATTTCTGTTATTTCTATTGTAAATTCTGATGTAGCTGATCTAGAATCTTGTGCTTCCATTGAGCTAAAATATATAGATCCATTCGTATCTGTTTTTATATTATTCATTTCTATAATATTTCCTTCAGAATAATATTCATTTCCATTATATTCTAATTTTTTTACTCCTGTTAATTTTATATTAAATTCTGCATCTTCAATAAGATTTGCAAATGTATCATATTTTGCTATATTTAAGCTTGGAAGAGGTCTTCCATTTAATATAGTTACTGATACTTCTTTGCCAGCTATGCTAACACCTTCTTGTGTAGTTCTCCATTCCCCTATACGATTAACAGTAATATATCCAATAGCAAATGTTGTTTCTGTATTATTTGGGAGCACATATCCTGCTGGAGCCTCTGTTTCTTTCAT
>CALXNI010000087.1 GCA_944389715.1 uncultured Clostridia bacterium
ATCATCTATGTTGTTATAATATTTTTTCCTTAATCCTACTTTTTTAAAACCAAATTTTTCATATAATTTTATAGCAGGTATATTATTAGAATTTACTTCTAATGTTATAGAAGTTATTCCTATTTCTGATTTTGACATTTCTATTAAATTTGAAAGTAATATGCTTCCAATATTTTGTCTTCTATATTTTTTTGCTGTAACAATATTTGTTATATGTACATCATCAACAGCTTTCCAAATTCCACCAAATCCTACAATTTCATTATTAATTTTTGCAACTATATATTTTGAATTAGGATTTAACAATTCATTTTTAAAAGTATTAAAATTCCAAAAATCATCAAAATCTAATAAAAGAGAATCCTTTATGAGTTCTAAATCTGAAATAGTCATTCTAAAAATTTCGATATTATGCATTTTTTTGTTTCATCCTTTCAGCTTGAGACTTTCTTAAATATAAAGGAATAATGGAATCTGCGGTTTTTATATCATTATTTTTATATTTATTATATGCACATTTTGCTATATTTTTAGAATGAATAATATTTTCATATGGAAAATCTTTAATATTTAATAATTCTTTATGAGCTATAGCTCCATCTCCAACAAATTTGATATTATTATACTTATTTAAAATTTCTAGTACATTATTTATATCGTCTGCTATATAATCTTGTAATAGATTATAATTACTGTCAAATATTCCTGAATATACTTGGTTATTTCTAGCATCTATTAATGAACAAATGGTTTCATTAGTTGAGGGTTCAAAATTATAGGCTAAAGCTTCTAGAGAAGATACTTCTACTACAGGAATACCAAGTGATTCACTAATTGCTTTTACTGTTGATATCCCAATTCTAATTCCAGTAAATGAACCGAGGGCCAACATCACAGGCAATACAATTTATATCACATAATTTTAGATTAATAGTTTTAAATAATTTGTCTATTAAAGGCATTAAAGTTTCCGAATGTGTTTTGTTATTATTTATGTTTAATTCTAATATGCAACTATCATTTTCTGAAATAGAAACAGATGCAATATTGCTAGATGTTGAAATACTTAAAATTTTCATTTTTAGTTCCCTTCTTGCATAATGTAATTTTGAAAAGAATTAATATTAGGCTGGGCAAAATTTAGTAAAAAACCAGAGGTGTGCGTTTGCACATTGAGGATTTTTTATCTAAATTTTAACGACGCAAAATGCTGATTATTTTCAAAATTTAAGCTCCTTGATAACATTTTGTAATCTTTCTCCATATGCTTTAAAATCTAAAATTCTAATAGAGTCATTATTATCATCTTTTGAGAAGCTTATCTTAATATAATTTTGAGGTAATATGTCTTCAATTAATTCGCCCCATTCAATAACACATATTCCATTTGTAAAATATTCTGGACCACCAATTGAATAAAATTCACCTTTATCGGCTAATCTATATACATCTAAATGATAAATATTTGTGTCATTTTTTTTATGTTCATTTACAATAGTAAATGTTGGACTAGAAATTTCGTCCTCTAATCCCCAATAAGAGAGAAATCCTTCAGTAAATTTAGTTTTACCAGATCCTAAATCTCCAGATAAAACAACGATATCTCCACTCTGTAATTTACTTGCGAGCATAGAGGCTATTTGTTTAGTTTCATTTTCGCTGTGAGATATATATTTATACATAAAAACCTCCATTCAAGTAATTTAGAAATTTCTATTCATATTTTATATTACTTGATTTCATTTGTAAATAAAAAATTTAAAAAAAATTAAAAAATAGTATTGACAAAACAAATAACCTAGTTTATAATTTATAAACGTAGCAGATAAATGCAGGTGTAGTTCAATGGTAGAACCTCAGCCTTCCAAGCTGATGACGTGGGTTCGATTCCCACTACCTGCTCCATAAAAACCTTACAAATTTCAAAACTTGTAAGGTTTTTTGTATTTTTAATTTGATATTTACTTGAAAATATGTATGTCAGTATGTTAAAATAAAAAAGAAATGCGGGTATAATTTAGTGGTAGAATGTCATGCTTCCGACCTGATAGCGTGGGTTCGATTCCCACTACCCGCTCCATTGAAAATAAAGGGATACAGCAAATTAGCTGTATCCTATTTTTACGTTTTGACGTAATTTTGACGTAATTATGGGTAAAAAAAATTAAAATAAATCATCTAGTTTTTGACTTGCTTTTTTATCTTCTTCTGAAACTGCATGTAAATAATAAGCAGAAGCGGTTGCAGGAAGATGTCCAAGTCTTTTAGCAATTGTTACTATATCAACTCCCTTAGAAGCCAGTAAACTTCCGTTAGTATGTCTTAAATCATGTAAAGTAATATATTTTAAATTGTTCTTCTTAACAAAGTTAGACCAATTTCTACTATATGTTGAAGGGTATATATTAAATAACAATTCTTCTTTATCTTGATTGTTATAAAATTCTTTTAGCCTTTTCATTAAAACTTCTGGAGCGACAAATTCTCTTGAACGTTTATTTTTTGTATCTTTGAATGTTGTTCCATTGACAGTTCTGACTTTATTTTGTTGTATCTGTATAATATTATTATCAAAATCTATATCTTTCCAACGTAGAGCTAATACTTCACCACGTCTTGCTCCAGTGTAAAAAGAAACATATACCATAGTTTTAAACGGATCTTCTGTTTTATCTAAAGCATCAAATAATAATTTTATTTCTTTATTATTATAAATTTCTTGTTCTTTTTTAGGCTTATTTTTATTGTTAGGGATAGCTACTTTGTGAGCAACATTTGATTGCAATAATTCCCATTCAATTCCTTTTTCTAAGATAGCTGAGATTAGCTTTATATCGTTTTTAATAGTTTTAGATGCTAAATTATATTCTTCGCACTCTTTATTTGCTAAATCTTGAATATGAAGCTTTTTTAGTGCATTTATTTTGTAATGACCTATTTCAGAAAGAATATGTTTATTAAGTTGATATTTATAATTAATGACTGTAGTGTCAGATAAATTATTTTTTGCATATTTATCTAAAAACATTTGAGCTAACTCTGTAAAAGTTATGTCTGAAGAAATATAAACACCTTTTTCAACTTCAGAAACAAACATGGCTAATTTCCTACTAGCTTCAGCCTGAGAATTAGCTTTAACTGTTTTCCCATATCTTTCTCCTTGACACATATATTCAAGATAATAGCT